>JAWLEN010000063.1:0-13776 GCA_041686095.1 Candidatus Aminicenantota bacterium | reverse complement strand
CCCGGCTTTCCTAAGCTCACTGTTTGTGACAGCACTCATCCTCAGGCTGTGGAGCAAATAAGAAAGAGACTGGATTTGAAAGCCACTCTTTTTTTGGTCTCCAGTAAATCAGGTACAACATTGGAAACTATGTCATTATTTCATTTTTTTTGGGCTGAAGTGGAAAAAGAAGATGCAGAACCAGGAAAACACTTTGTTGCTGTTACTGATTACGGCACTCCTCTTATGCGGGAAGCCCAGAAAAAAGGATTTAGAAAAATATTCAATCCTTATTCAGATGTGGGAGGCCGGTTTTCAGCTTTTACTGAATTTGGACTGGTCCCGGCATCTTTAATCGGTGTGGATATAAAAAAACTCTTAGACCAGGATAAAAATGATCCAGGGCTCTTTTTGGGAGCTGCCTTAGGGGCTGTGGGAGAGAAAAGAGATAAACTCTATTTTGTGACTTCAAAATCTCTAAAAGCTTTTCCTGACTGGATTGAGCAGTTAGTTGCAGAGAGTCTGGGAAAAGATGGGAAGGGAATCATTCCTGTTATTGATGAACCCTGGATTGATAAAGGTCTAGATGCCAAGGATCGCTTTTACATATTTTTTTATTTGGATGATGAATACAAAGAAATAAAAAAATACATAGAAAAAACAAAACAAAAAGAGATCCCTTGTATTGAAATAAGGCTTCAAGATAAATATGATTTAGGAAAAGAGATGTTTAACTGGGAGATAGGTGTGGCTGCAGCTGGTTCTTATTTAGATATTCATCCTTTCAATCAGCCTGATGTTCAAGCAGCTAAAGATTTTGCCAAAGAAGCTATGAAAAATATATCCCAGGGAAAACGTGATTTTAAAGAAGATGTTCAGACATTTTCGATAGAAGATGAGGATTCGTTAAAAAAAGCAGTCCTCAAGGAACTCTCCGGAGTAATAAAAGGAGACTATGCCGCTTTTCAGGTTTATTTAGCCCCATCTGAAAAAGTAAAGCAAAAAATTCAAAAAATAAGAAAGGAAATACAGAAAAAATGTGGAATCGCCACCACCATGGGTTATGGTCCTCGATTCCTCCATTCCACTGGCCAGCTTCATAAAGGAGGTCCGGATAAAGGAATTTTTCTCCAGATTGTTGATTCCCCTCAAACAGATATCAAAGTTCCTGGAAAAGATTATTCTTTTGGTTCCATTATTAAAGCTCAATCTGTAGGGGATTTTCAAGCTCTCCAACAAAAAAACAGAAGAATACTCAGAATTGATTTAAAAAGCCAAACTCTTAAAGGACTCAGTAAGCTGGCAAAAATGATCAAATCTTGAAAAATTTTTATGATAATGAGATAAAAAACCTGGTGACTGTGTGTTCTTGTTTTTTAAAAACTGGATCAGAGGACAAACCCTCCATATCACAAGAGAGCATTAAGGCTGATTCAATATGGCTTTAGAAAAAATAAAAGAATTCTATAACAGACATATCACCCTTTTTAATTTCCTTTTTTTATTGCTCTTTATTTATCTGTTTTTGTTCAGCCTTGAACTTATGGGATCCTCCTTAAAGCTGTTTGGAAAAGGATTTGCCAAAAATTTAATTGAAACAACCAGCAATCCTTTAGTGGGTTTGTTTATTGGGGTACTCGCTACCTCCATAGTCCAATCCTCTTCCTCCACAACCTCTATTGTGGTGGGACTCGTGGCTGGGGGAGCTATTAATATCACCAATGCTATCCCCATTATAATGGGAGCCAATATAGGCACTTCAGTTACAAATCTGATTGTTTCTATGACCCAGGCAAAAAGAAGCATAGAATTCGAACGAGCTCTTTCAGCAGCCATTGTCCATGATTTTTTTAATGTGCTGGCTGTGGCTGTGTTGTTTCCTCTGCAGTATTTCACAAATTTTTTGGGATATGCCGCCACTTTTATGGGAAAGACATTTCAAAACATAGGAGGACTTAAATTTTTAAGTCCGGTCAAAGCTTTGACTCAACCCGCAGTGGATGTATTGATAAAATTTCTCGGTCACTATCCCTGGATTTTATTGATACTGTCTCTGGGGTTTCTTTTGTTGGCTCTTTCCCGAATGGTTAAATCTTTAAAAATACTGGTGGTGCATAAAGCAGAAGTGTGGTTTGACAAATATATATTTAAAACAGCCTTTCGGGCTTTTTTATTAGGAATGATATTGACCTCCCTGGTGCAGAGCAGCTCTATCATCACTTCATTGGCAGTTCCTATGGCTGGAGCCGGGCTTTTAACCATAGCTCAAATATTTCCCTATACATTAGGTTCTAATATAGGAACCACTGTCACTGCTATTTTAGCGGCTTTAGTCACAGGAAACCTGGCTGCCATTATTGTGGCCTTTTCCCATTTGCTGTTCAATATAATGGGCATTGCTGTTTGGTGGCCCTTTAGATTTATCCCTATCTCTATGGCTAAGAAATTCGCAACTTTTTCTGCCAAAAAAAAATACATACCTGTAATATATATATTGATTGTATTTTTTGTGATTCCCATTTTAATTATATATTTATTTAGGTGATGAGTGAATAATTTCAGGTTTGAGGAGAGATAGATATGTTTAAAAAATGGCTTTCCATCTTTAGAAAAGATACCTTAATGGATAGGGCATACCGAAGGTCATTCATTATGCTGGATTTAACCAGAGAAATGTTTATGAAATCCAGAGAGTCTTTAAGAAATAGAGAAGACCATGAAGTTGACATAAATATTCGTGATAGAGATTTAGAGGTCAATAGTTATGAAAGGGAAGTGCGTCGAGATGTTTTCAATCATTTAGTGGTCAGCGGACCTGAAATGCTGCCTTCAGGCCTGGCCCTGGTCAGCATTATCATTGATATAGAACGCATTGGAGATTACACTAAAAACATGGTTGAGTTGGCGTTAGAGCACCCGGGCAAGCTCCACGGAGGAATATTAGAAGAGCAGCTCAGGCGCATTGAAGAAGCCGTGGAAGATAATTTCATTCGGACAAGAAGGTGTTTTGAAGCAGGAGAAAAGGAATCAGCTTTAAGGCTTCTGGAGGAGTACAGCTGGGTGAATCAATCCTGCGATGACTGTTTGATCGCGTTGGTTCGTGAAAAAGATAAGAATATAAAACCAGGGGATGCCGCAGCTCTGGCTCTCTATTCAAGGCAGTTGAAGCGAATCAATTCACATTTGAGGAACATCACCACCAGTGTGGTGAATCCATTTGACAGAATTGGATTCAGTCCCAAAAAAACTGGGAAAAAACCGAACAAGAGTTAATCAGACTTCATAACCGCAGTTTTCACATTTCATAAAAGGAGCTCCTTTTTTAACAGGAAACAGAGGAATGAAAAACAGACTGAGATAACTGTCTGTTCTTTTTAAATACAAGTCAAAATGCCCGCATTCAGGACAGTTTCGGGGATTTTTATCCAGATTTACAGTCTTAGGCTGTATGCCTCCAATAAAGAAAAACATATCAGAACGTTAGAACTTAAAACCCAGAAGATTCCAGTAATTTAAAAACCAGAGGAACACCACAAAAGCCACCAGAATCAGAAAATAATACATCCGGCTGCACCAGTTCCAATAATTTTTTATCCACACAATGCCTGAAAAAATAAACACCCCCACCGCCAGGACTAAGGATATAAAAGGAATCACCAGAAAGATTTTTAAAGCAAAGGGGACTCCATACATGATTTGTTCCGGATTACTCAGGAATGAGACCAATCCAATGAGAAACAGCACACACAGACCGCTCATAATCCCGGCCGTGAGACGGAATGTCGGAGGAGCCTCTGGTTTTTCCAATAGGGGCTGGCAGACTTTACGTCTTAATGCGCCAAGAGGCCAGGAAAGAGTGGTGAGAAATAAAAACACCACAAGCCCCAGGATAAAAAAGTGGAAAGCCGGGGTTTCATGCCACTTGAGTTTAATAAAAGCAGCTGTTGGAGAGTCTCCGATAAAGAGATGAGTGATCTGACCGTCTTTGTTTTCCTTAAAAACAATTTTATCCTGGGATCCGACTTTCTTGAAGAGAAGGGGTTCGACTTGAGTCCACTGGCTTTGTCTGGGACCTGAGGAAATCAGAAGTCTCTGCTCCTCTATTGTTTTTATTTTAATAATTGAGAAAAGCTGGGATACTTTTTCAATACTGGAATGGTTCACCCTGGTTGATCTGTATATTCCACTAAATTTGTTAAGATAAAAGGCTTCGGTTTCTGGCTTCACTTTAGGTCCTTGGTCTTTGGCTTTGGGGAAATAACGATCAAGAATTGACTCTATGAGTTGGATCCGCGAAGCCCCGCTTCCGCCCACACTGTTGTAAGAGACAAAAAACCCCATATTATGCTCCGGGACAAGCACAAGATAAGAATGAAAAAGAAGAGTGTCCCCTCCATGCCCAATGGTATGCAGATTGTTATAGTCCCATTCCCAAAAGCCGTGAGCATTTCCGCTGAGGCGCGGATCATGAGTGAAAAGCGTGGTGTGCATGAGATGGGCTGTTTCTTCATTGAGGATTTTTATGTCATTATATTGGCCGTTTTGAAGATGAGCGATCATGAATTTGGAAATATCTTCTCCTGTGGTGCTCAAAGCACCAGCCGGAGCCACCCCATTAAGAAGCTCAAAATCATCCGGCTTCAACACACCTTGTTCATACTTATAGCCCATTGACATGTCATCAGCCAAATACTCAGGAAGCGGCTGGCGAAATGTGCTGTGATTCATACCTAAGGGTTCAAAAATGTTGTCTTCAATGTATTCTTCAAATGAAACCCCTGAAATACATTCCACAATGTAGCCGGCAAGAGATGAGCCGTAATTGGAATAAGAGGTGATTTCTCCTGGGGAACGCACCCGTTTGGGCATATGTTTTTTCAGAAAATCTTCAAGAGATAACAGGTCTTTGGGTTTACGGGCAGCCATCCCAATGGATTTTTCTTCAAAACCAGGAGTGTGAGACATAAGATGAGCCATGGTGACGGGTTCTGGAAATGTCTCGGGTATTTGAAATCCTTTGAGGTATTGGTTTATATCTTTATTCAGGTCGATTTTACCTTGTTCATAAAGCTGCATTACAGCAGTCCAAGTAAAAAGCTTGGATACAGAACCCGGCCGGAATAGGGTTTTATCTGCTTCAACCGGTTTGTTTTTTGCAATGTCAGCAAGGCCGTATCCTTTGGTTAACCAGATTTTTCCGTTTTTAACTGACGAAAAGGTGGCGCCGGCGATGTGTTTGTCTGCAATGTGGACAGCCATGATTCCGTCTACAAATTTTTCAAGGTCAACGGGATCAATATTCACCAGGGAAGTGAGAGCCTCTGCTTGGAATGGAAACCTGTTTATCTCAGGATCTTGGGCTTGGAGGGAAACATATAGACTTAAAATCAATATAAAACCGGTTAAAACCGCACTATTATTTTTTTTCATGGACTTATTCCTTTAGGTTTTTGTGTCTTTTTAAAATATATCATCAGATTTATGGATTCACAAGCCAAATTTTAACTCAAATGATGAAACATTTCTAATACCGTGGCAGATTTTATTTGACATATTAAGGGAGAGGGCAGGGGATTCCTCATCCCTTGCCCTCTCCCTTAATAAACATTATACACTAAGCTTGTCATGGTTTTTGAAATGTTTACTTCAAATGAAGTGATTTAAAAAAAAGTAAAATCCATAAAAATGAATTGAATTCAATAAAATGGATTTTTATTGATTTTCAAAAATGAAAAAATAATTATATATCCCTGATAACAATAGAGTTAATTTAAATACTAATTTGGCCCGAAAATTGCATAATAAGAATTGAATAATAAGTGTATATATTAAATATAATACATAAATTAATAATAAAAAAAGAAAAAAATGCTTTTATATTATAACAGACACTCATTAACGAAAAAATGGATGCCAGGGGAGGTGATGCAGAAACAAAAAAGTATCAATCTAAAAAAATTAAGGTTATTTAGGTCGGCTTGTGAAAAAATTTTCTAAAAACAGGGAATTCATCACAGGCTAGAGTATGAAAAATGAAAAAACTTGAGTCCTTAGCTTCAAAAAAGAAGAGAGGGACAAAAGGAGGAAAAATTGAGTAAATTTCGCAATTGTTTTTTTGCTGCACTTGGAGTTCTTCTTCTTGTTGGAACCATCGCAGCACAAGCTCCTACTGGTAGGATAGTTGGAACGGTTACAGATGATCAGGGCGCACCTCTTCCTGGAGTGACAGTTGAAGCAAAGAGTCCCGATATGGTTGGAGCAGCCACCGGCGTCACAAATGTAGATGGAGCCTACCGTCTGTTTTCATTGGCCTCAGGCACCTATACCATTAGATATATGTTGGATGGTTTCAATACTGTAGTCCGACAAGACATTGCGGTGCGTTCTGAAGAGACCATCACCGTTGATATTGAAATGAAACCCGGAGCCATAGAAGAAGAGATCACGGTTGTTGGACAGTCTCCCTTGGTTGATGTCAAGAGCACCACCAAAGGCATGACCATTACCAGGGAGATGTTTGAGATGCTGCCAAAAGGAAGGAATTTCGACACTTTGGTGACAGCGGTTCCTGGTGTGAATTCAGAGCCTTATGCTGGCGGACTTTCTGTTGACGGCGCCAGCGGTGCGGAAAATATGTATTATATGGATGGAATGGATATCACCAACATGGATCAGGGAAGCAGAGACCAATCTGCGGCTTTTGAGTTTGTGGATGAAGTGAAGATCGTGGCCAGCGGATATCAGGCTGAATTCGGAGGCTCCATGGGTGGAGTGGTCAATGTCATCACCCGTTCCGGTGGAAACGAATTTCATGGAGAACTCATCGGTTATTATTCAGGAAGCGCTCTGGAAGGACAGGAGAGAGACTCACTCAGGATAAGTCCTATAGATACCTCTGTTGCCGAGTATGTCAATTATCAAACCGGAGAGGGACTGGATCAAGCCCTGGGTAAAGATAAAGTCAACAGATATGAAGTCGGCTTCAGTTTGGGCGGCTATGTCATTAAAGACCGGCTGTGGTTTTTTGGGTCATTTTTGCCTGTTTTCCGTGATATCACCAGAGATGTGCAGTGGGTTCCTGCAGGAGTCGCTCCTGACAGCAGTCACACACAGAATCAGACCAATTGGAACGGGCAGTTCAAATTAACCGCTCAGCCTATGAAAAACCTAAGACTGTCTGCGGCCGGTGTCTCTAATTTCTACAAGTATAGAGGAACACTTCCCCTAAGAAACGGAACCGGTAATCCAGAGGGTTTGTACAGTGATATTGGTTTTGATTATCCCAATTACAGCGGAACCCTCACAGCTGAGTATTCAGTGGGTTCGAACCTGTTCTTCAGTCTGCGCGGTGGATATTTCTTTAAAAACACCACCAACCAGCAGGTAAAACCCCCTGATGATCCAAGATGGCGCTTTTATAAAGAAGCTCCCGGGTATGCAGCCACCAACAATCTGATGTTTCCTGAGATTCCGGAAAGCCTCCAGCATGGAAACGGCTGGTATAACATCAGTTACAATGAATTATTCGAGACCAAAAAGGACATCCGAAACCGATTAGCCCTTAACTTTGATACCACCTTGTATGTGGATCTAGCGGGTGAACATGCCTGGAAAGCCGGTGTTCAGATGGTTCGAATCGAAGAAGACATTGACAACACCATCAATGAGATTTATGTATTCTTAGGTTGGGATCGAAGCTTTACTTACCTGGATACAGGAGAAAGCGTACGCGGTACCTACGGATTCTATGCTGTGAGAGGCGGCGATGCCGGACCTTACGGCACCTTTGCCAATCCCAACTCCTACCGCTGGGCTCTGTATCTTCAGGATTCCTGGACCCCCACTTTTGCCAACAACAAGCTGACTTTGAACTTTGGAGTGAGAGCTGAAAAAGAAGACATCCCCAGTTTCTCGGATCTCCCTGAGTATGATTACCCGCCAATTCAATTTGATTTTGGGGATAAGATCGCTCCCAGACTCGGCTTCATTTATGATCTATTTGGTGATGCCTCCACTAAGATTTTCGGAAGTTACGGATGGTATTATGACGTCATGAAGCTGGATATGGCTGTGGGTTCTTATGGTGGATTCAAGTGGTGGAGTGACTATTACACTTTGGAAGACTATGACTACACTAAGATCACCAAAGATAACCCAGGTGCCGGCGGAACCTATCTCACTACTTACAACTGGCGCGAACCTTCCTTTGACTCCACTGACCCGGATCTTTTACCCACACTTCAGACAGAGCTCACTTTTGGTGTGGAGAGAAAGATCATAGAAAATCTTTCAGCTACCCTGAGAATCGTGAACAAGCACCTTGTCCGCACCATCGAGGACGTGGGAGTACTGACTCCCGGTGGTGAATCCTATTACACCTCCAATCCCGGATACGGCTACACCCGACCCGAATCTGAAGGCGGTAAGTTCGATGACAAGTATCCATGGTGCCCCGAAGCCAAGCGCGAATACTGGGGTGTGAACATTGCTCTGGATAAGCGCTTCAGCAACAATTGGCTGGGTGGATTCTCTTACACCTGGAGCCGTCTGTGGGGAAATTACGGTGGTCTGGCAAGTTCAGACGAATGGGGAAGAAACGACCCCAATGTGGAAAGGTATTGGGACCTGTGGTGGCACATGTGGGATAAGAACATGGATGAGATCGTGGGTCTGCTCAACACGGACCGCCCGCACCAGTTCAAGGTCTATGGTTCTTATGCTTTCCCGTTTGGCTTGACTGTAGGAACCGTCATGAACGGCATGAGCGGAATTCCAGTCACCAGAGAGCTTCATACCGGACTGGAAGGATACTATCCGGATGGTCGTTTGACCGATGGCAGAGCTCCTTTCCTGTTTTTTGCTGACCTGTATGCCGAGTATAATCTGAGAGTGACCGACCGTTATAGAGTGCAGTTCACCATCAATGTGGACAATGTGTTTGATGTGTCTACAGCCCGACGTATTTATACCTTGATGAACCAAACATCGGCAGTGCTGACTGATGAAGAAAGACTGGCAGGATGGACCTATGACAACACAACCCACACAGTGAACACCATCAACAGAACCATCAGCTATGTGCCGGATCCCCGCTTCCTCAAGGAAATGGCTTTCTATCCCCCCATCTCTGCTCGACTCGGAATCAAGTTCATATTCTAAATAGTTTAGGTTAAGTTTAGGACGGAAACACAAAGCCCCCTTTCCGGGGAGACCCGGGAAGGGGGCTTTTTTTTGGCAAATAAGTTAATGAATTTGATCTTGAGCTATTCAAGATTCGAAATAGCTACAGAGGGGAAGGGCAAGGGATTCGTCACCCGCTCGATTCCCCAGCGTGGAATCTCTCTCCCGGTTCAGGCTTTGCTCTCCTCTAAAGAGGAACCATGCCCGCTCAGCCCTCACAGGGGATTCCTCATCCCTTGCCCCTTTCCTCAAAACGGTTTCGAATGGGTTAGTCTTTTTTCTCAGCCAAAAATTCCAGCACTCTTTTGACGGTGGGAGCTTCCGGAGAATTAGGATCCAGTTCCAAGAATTTCTTAAAACTCACTTCCGCGTTTTCAAAATCTCCTTTGTTGAGATAGACATAACCTAACTTTAAATAAGGGGGAGGCCAATCTGGCTTGATTTCAGTGGAGATAGTGAAATATTTGATAGCCAGGTCGATTTTATTGTTGGCAAAGTAGATCTCGCCCACATTATAAGCCAGGATTTCGTTTTCAGGATAAGCCTCAAGAGACTGTTCAAAATAACCCTGAGCTTTTTCCAGGTCCTGCCTTTTCAGGTAGCATTCGCCGATTCCAGCCAGAGCTTTGGATGCCATCTCTTTTCCTGAGGCTTTAGCTTTTTCAGATTCTTCCAATACTTTTTGGTAGTTTTCAATAGCTAGTTCAAACTCTCCCATTTCTCTGTAGCAGTCACCAATACTGGCATAAGTTTGATAAGCGTCTGGATTTTCTTCCAGAAACTGCTTTAGTAAAGAAAGCGCTTGGTCATATTTTTGTTCATCATACAGAGCATTGGCTTGATCAATTAAATCCAGAGAAGAAGTTCCTTTGATGTCCGATCCTTCTGTTTTTATCTTTTTTAAGGTAAGCTCTATTTTTGGATTTCTCTCCAGCTGCCGGACATATATTTCCGTAGAAGCTGCGATATAACCTTCTTTGGAAGCGGTTACTTCAAACATTCCTGTTCCCAGGCCTAATATAGCCCATTCGCCTTTTTTATCTGTGGAGGTGACTTCTCTGACTTCTGGATTTTTAATGAACTCACAGACAACCTGTGCTGAGGGGATTCCTTCATTGTTTTCATCCACCACTACTCCGGATATCCGGGCTCTTCCGTGACCGGCCTGGGCCCATAAAGACGCTGTGGAAAAAATAATAATGGTGATTAAAATGAAAAATTTTTTATATGTTTTGGTATCCATCATGACTTAATAACCTCCGATCATTTTTATATAGAATTGATTTTTTCTATTTCACCTTAAATTTTAGAGTTCGGCTTATCCGATTATTATCTTCCATGTTCACGATATCTATTTTGACTGTGTATCGACCCGGATCCAGAGTAGCAGGGATCTGGATCAAATAATCTTCTCTGAATTTATCGTCCAGACTCTCTTCAGAAAAAGAAAGAGGATAGTCTGTTTTCTTTTCCCATGTTTTTTCTTTTGAATCATTAAAAACTTCCAGGAATACAGAAAGGGTGGTCTGCCAAATGCCGTCCTGTTCTTCAAACCAAATATCCTTGTATGGGATTTTAATCTGGAAAACCACTTCTCCCTGTTCAGCTTTTAGAATTTTCGCCTTAAAGTCAAACACCACATCCTGTCTTTTGACGGAAGGTTTTTCATCCATCTGTGCCTTGTTGATTTGTGAGAGGTGTTGGGCACCAAGAGGGGTGAGTTCATAATCACCGTTCCAGTCTGTATCCACAAAAATAATAGGATAGAATCCGTAATACCACACTTCTTCAGGTTTACCGTAGAATGATCGTCCCCTGGGATAGGTGTGACGCTCAAAGGGGGGGCCGAGCAGTATGTAAACTCTTCCTCTATCTTGAAGCCACCCCGGAGTCCCTCCTTCTCTAAAGAGATTATTAGCTTCTTCAATCCGCGAGAAATATTCTTCTTTGAATTCATTTTCTTCTGTGGAAGGGTCTGGGTCTCTTTTTTCCCAGAATTCTTTGATGAACTCATCT
This sequence comes from Candidatus Aminicenantota bacterium, assembly GCA_041686095.1. Taxonomy (GTDB): domain Bacteria; phylum Acidobacteriota; class Aminicenantia; order Aminicenantales; family Aminicenantaceae; genus WJMT01. The sequence goes on along the minus strand of JAWLEN010000063.1, from coordinate 2,601 downwards.
CTTTCCGATTTGGGGAGGTTGAGGAATATTTTTCTTTCCTGGCCGGTGATGATGTACCTAACTTTAGATAAAAATTCTTTTTTTTCAGGACTGAGATTTTTTATCTGTTGACGCATAGCGCAGCATTCAAAAAAGCCCAGACAAAAAAGAAAAAGTGTGAAATATATGAATCCTTTTTTCATTTTTTTTGGTTCCTTTTGATGGATTCGACAGTATTTTTCAAATCCTCCTGGTTTGGATTGATCTCCAGAGACCTTTCCCAGGCAGTCAGGGCTTCTTTGAGATTGCCCAAGCTGTAATAACATTCTCCGACGGAGTTAAGAATGGGAATGTGGGTCCCATAGTGAGAAAGATATTCTTTATAATAATGGATGGCTTGTTCATATTCCTTAAGGGCTTGAAAAGAGCGGGCCAGTACTGAAAGAAATTCGTTTTGTTCCCGCTCAACAAAGGGAAGAGAGATTTGTTTGGCCCTCTGAAATTCTTTATTCTCGAAAAGAAACTGAGCCAAGTCCAGTCCATATTTAGGTGAAGCAGGATTTTCATTATAAGCTTTTTCCAACAGGGAGCGAGCTTGGTCTGAATTTCCTGCGTTTTTTGCTTGAAGACCCAGAATATTGGCATACATGGGATCATCTGAAGAAGGCATGGGAAAAGACACTACCCAGGGTCTGGGGAGGTTCTCAAAAGGAGATATGTAAAAATAATTCTGGGAGGAAAGGACTTCATTTTTCTTTGAATCCAATAAAGAGACTTTTATCCTGTAGTTGGCAGGTGAATAATCTGCAAGAGGAAATTCTTCAATAAAATAGGTTTTGTCTGCATAGGCAGTGATGTCTTTATTAAAAGAACGGACTTCTTCATCTTCTTTAAACAAGGTGTATCTTAAGATTCCTTCTTGTGCCAACTTTTTATTCAGTCCAAAAACCTGAAAAAAGAGATAGAGAGTCTCGTCTTTACAAAAGTCATTTCTAGGGGAAGGAACAAGTTGGGTGTCCCTGAAAAGAAAAGGTTTTATATTTCCTTGGTATTTAGAATTCTCCACAGCCCTATTGGCTAAAGTCAGATCGCTCATGATGAGTGAAGAAGAGCCCGGGATATTTAAAGAGACTTCAAAAGAAGTGAATTCTTTGGATACCGTGTTTTTCATTAATAAGTCAAGTCTATAACTGCCTTCTATTAAAGGAAACAAATCCTGAAAGCTGAATAATTTTTGGCGGATGTTTTTGAGTTGGCTGGGTGTGAGTTCGATTGGGACTTTCCGTTCATATTGATAAATGGTTTTTCCCTCTGAATTGGTGATGCTTCCATTGACTTCAAAATTGCTGAAATAGCTGTTTTCAACACCCTCAACAGAAAATTTACTGGGTTCTATCAAGTAATGAACAAAGAACATTCCAGATTCATCCTGAATGACTCTGACCATGGCATCGCTTTCAATATAATTAGCTGAATAATCGACTTCGATAAAGTCCTTGTACTTGAGCAGCTTCTTGGCATAGGTGTCTTTGACTTTTTCATGAGGGGCCTCTGGAATCATCTGGGAAAGCAGGATTTCTGAAGCTATAGAAGGTGAAGTTATATATTGGATTTCTGTAGGAATAAGAGTGAGAGAGATTCGGGCCACCGAAGGCTCGATATTCATAAGTTTGCGGTAGGCAGTCCTGTAATCTGTAGGATCTCCTCTATATCGACTGAGAAGATGCTGAGGGCCGAATTTTATGGGCGAGTAAAGTTCGTATTCTCCCATGCCTCCTCTTTTAAAGAACACCACATTAAAGGAATTCGGAAGTCCGTATTCAGCCATGCCTTCATAAAACCAGATGATGGTGGGATAGATCTCAGAATCACTTTCATATCTTTCTATATAATCAGGATCTCCCAGTATAATGAATATTCTCCCCCTTGCTGTGCGCCATCCCGGTCCTGGGGCTTCACGGCCAAAAACCTGGTTAGCGTGTTTTATGCGGCGGTAATGCTCTTCCTTGAATTTGTTTCCAGGAAGTTCAGGATTGGGATCTCTCTGTTTCCAGAAGGCTTCTATGAACATATCCCTTTCCCGGTCAGATTCAAGCTGAAGAAAGACATCCCTTTCATTTTGAGTGATGATATAGACCACTTCCTCTTCAAGCCAGACACGGTATATCTCGGGAAGGTCTTTGGGCGATTTTTTCTCGGCACGGATCATGACAGAGCACAGCATGGCCATGATAATCACGGTTATGAAAAATAGAGTATATTTTCTCATGATCTTCATCCAATATAATAGAACTTTAAACCAAATTATGCAAGATATCAGGATTGATTTAGGAGTTTAATGGGACTATTATGTGGACTGAATAAATAGGGGAGCACCTCTATTTCAGTGATAAAGCTTGTTTATATAAAGAGGGAGAAACATTAATTTATTGTAATCGCAATGTTTGTTTTTTATAATAAAAAACAGGGCTAATGAGTGACATCTAGATAAAAAAAGGAAAGGAAAGGAGACTATGGAAAGAAAGAAAGAAAAGAAAGATAAGGCAAAAGAAGATAAAGGAATAAAGCTTGATGAAGGCCGATTGACCTTCGAACAGATCAGGCTTTTATTAAAAAATCTTC
>JAWLEN010000183.1:0-3169 GCA_041686095.1 Candidatus Aminicenantota bacterium | reverse complement strand
AAAAATGGGAGGTTGGTATGAGTCAGAAATTTCTCAAAGTGTTTTCTTTTTTTATGGTCTTTGTTTTTTTAATGGGATGCGCCACTCTTTTCAAAGGCACCACCGAAGAACTCTCCATCAACAGTGATCCGCAGCGGGCACAGGTTTATATCAATGGCGACCTTTATGGAGAAACGCCTCTTTCCGTGAGAGTGGAGTCCAAAAAGACCTACACGATTGAGTTCAAAAAAGAAGGCTATCAGACCAAAGCCTACAAAATCAATAACCGTGTCGGCGCCGGCTGGATCATTCTGGATGTTCTGGGCGGGCTTATTCCCGTTATCGTGGATGCGGCCACCGGAGCCTGGTACCATCTGGACCAGACCAACGTCAACATGATTCTGGAAAAGCAGCAGCCCGTGAGTTGATGGGTTAACCGTTTTTAACTGCGGCAAAAGGGGGGTGTTTTTTGCCGAAGGAGAACAAATGTGTAAATAAGGGGGCTTCGATTTTGGTTTTAAAGGCAAATCCGATATATTTGCTCTTCCAAGGCAAGACTCAATTATCCCTTAATAGGAGGAACAAGTTAAAATGCTTAGGCGTAAACTTTTATTTTTTTTAATTTTATTCATTTTGATTCCGGTTTTTTCACGAAGCTCTGCAGAGGATTATACCGTTCATGCCAGTGAAGCCGTATCTGCTGCCGAAACATTGGTCGATATGTTCCATAAAAGCGATTTAAGACCGTACTTGTCGAGTGTCGAACTTGGTGATTTCATGGTTATCCGTGATAAAGGCCGGATTATGGCATTTATTTTTCATTTGCAGCCAAAGGGCTGTCTTGTTTTGTCTGCTCATAAACTTATGAATCCTATTCAATTTTTTTCATTGACTTCGGATTTCAATCCAGAATCTGACGGATATGAAAAAATAATGATCAATAGAATCGAGAATAAGTGGAAGCAATTAGACAATAACGGGTCTTTTGACAATGCAATGTTTATAAATCGAAAATGTTGGGATTTTTGGATACATGGAATTAATCATGATCTCAATGCTTATGTTGATGAAGATTTTTTAACCCAGATAAACCAAAAAAAGCATGACCGTATCGAAGCCGGAAAATATCTTGGATTGGATTCAACTTGCGTGACATCTCTTGATGATTTTGAAAACCAAATCATTGCTTACATTCGATATTTGCATGAAAAATTTGATAACGAAAGAAAATTATACACCGTCCTCAATTCCGAGGGAAGAATTCTGAGTATGAATGCTGATTTGAAGCTTATCAATTCTTCCACCTATTTGCAGGAGGATTATTTTGGAGATGCGGTATTCACCGGCGCAGCTGTAAATGAGGGTAGTGGCGGAGCGGTTTTTTCAAAAATAAATGTTGAATTTTTTGATAAAAACGACAATCTGATCGGAAGGGATTATTCTTATCTGCGCGGCGGTACCAATACCAAGCTCGAAGTCAGCGGAATTTTTACCAATGCTTTACGTCCGTCTGAAAAAGGATATTTTAAGGTCTGGTCTAATTATGCTTATAAGAATGTGGATCATGTCCGGGTCTCTTTTGATTGGGACGAATATTCGTTTACAAAAGCCAAAGCTGATCTAAGATTTGATGGAAGCCCAAATTTCACCCGGGATTATTTCGGAGATCTTTACATTACCGGCAATATTAAAAACAGATCGGAAAATTATGTCTCATATTTCACAAAAGTTCATTTCGCAATAAAGAATGATGCCGGCCGGGTGGTTGACGTTGATTTCACTTATGTGAATGGAGATTCTTATGATACCGGAACGGTGACGACGGATACAGCGGTTTATCCCGGACAGAGTTGGCCCTTTGAATTATACACACTCACAGAATATAGGCTTTTCTCTTCTTATGACTCGTTTTTTGAGTGGAATGAGGAATGCATAGGACTTGAAGAATACACCTTGACCATTAGAAGCGGGGCAGGAGGCACCACCAAGCCATCTCCGGGAAAGTATTCCCACGAAGAGGGATCAGACATAAAAGTCAGGGCTGTTCCCCATGACAGCCACCGCTTTAAAAATTGGAGCGGCGATGCCTCAGGCGGTAAAAATCCTGTAACTATTACGATGAACGCTGATAAATTAATAAAAGCCCATTTTGTTCGTCAATATACTTTGAGCATTACGGCAGGAGCCGGTGGAACCACTGAGCCGGTTCCAGGTCATTATAAATATGACGAAGGAAAGGAAGTCTTCATCAAGGCTATTCCGCACGATTATTATATCTTTAGAGATTGGACGGGAGGAATTTCAAGCAATATGAATCCTTTAAAAGTAACAGTGGATTCGGATATCAGTGTGAAAGCGAATTTTCAACAGATTTATAATCCTTTATATCTAAGCGGAGAAAAGATTCTAAATCGTTCTCTTTTTCAAGCTGAATACATAGTGGTTTTGAAATGGGAAGCGAATCCGGCGAACCAAAGTCTTGCCATTGCGGGATACCGGGTTTATCAAGTCGATAACGGCTGGCATCTCCTCAAGGAAACCGGGCCGGATGGGAGAGAATACCAGCACCGCCATGTTAAGCAAGACCAAGAATATCAATACGCCGTAGTTGCGGTTCATGAAAATGGAACCGAAGGCCAGCCTGTCTATGTGACAGTGAGTTAAGAACCTATTATCTGAAGAGGAACGAAATAATTCAGAAAGGAAAGGAGAAAAAAAGAAGATGAGAAAAGCTGTTTTAATCATAATAGGCATGATGTTATTGACCAGCGTCTCCATGGCGATGGATATCAAAATAGAGATCAAAGGGCATTATTTCAATCCATCTAACCAGGACTTCAAGGATATTTATGGTGGCGGATTTATGTACGGAGGAGAAGCCGCTTTAGGGATTCCAGGCAACTTTGATTTTTTTTTGGCGGCCGCGTTCCTCAGCCAAACCGGAGAGCTGACTTTTTCAGGTGAAGAAACTGAAATCAATCTTATCCCTATCCGCGCGGGGGTCAAATACCTTGTTCACCTCACAGAGTCTGTGGATTTTTATTTAGGCGGGGGAATCAGTTATTATTTGTATGAAGAAATCAATCCCATCGGCGAGGTCAGCGATTCTGGATTAGGTTATATGGGGACAGCAGGGATAAATGTTTTTTTGTCTGAGAATTTTTTCATTGATGTCTTCGGAAGCTATTCT
>JAWLEN010000062.1:0-13975 GCA_041686095.1 Candidatus Aminicenantota bacterium | reverse complement strand
TTAGAAAGAAAATTCGAACCCGGTGTAAATAGATCTGGGCCTCATGGGTCCGTAGACATAACCCGAATCTCTATACAATCCTTTATCCAGGTCTTTTTGAAATGAATTGAAAATATTGTACATGCCTAAAAAAATACTGACTTCATTTCTCTGATTAAAATGGAATGGCTTCTTCAGTTTGGCATTGACCACCCAGAAAGTCTTGCTTGTTTCCAGCCTGTCCTCATCTATATATCCAGCGAAATGAGGAATTTTCATCTTCCCTGTGTACTCTAAGGATAAATCAACATGAACAATTTTTGAGTTTTGATAGTTCAAGCTCGCATAACCATAAGAATTGGGGGTTTTAAAAATATCTATGGATCCAAAATCAGGTTCTGGTTCATCAAGCCGGCTTTGCTGCACAGTCAAACCTGCCCCCAAAGATAAATAATTACCAAACCGGCAACCAAGGTCAGCTGATATCCCATAAACTTTTGCATTGGATCCATTGATTCTCTCAAAAACCATGGCATTTTCTCTGGGATCAAATTCCTTTTTTTCCAGAACAAAGGCATTAGTGAGTAAGGTGTAAAAACCTTCCATACTGAATTGAATCAAGTTTGTTCCCATTTCTTTGCCAAAGTCAAAGCCTGTACTCACACTATAAGATTTCTCTTCCTTCAATTCCGCAGAATTTTCAATGATCATTCCCTCTCCTCCGACTTGGGTGATATGGAGGTCTTCATCGAAAACCTGAGGTGCTCTATATCCAGATGAAAATGTGCTTCTCCAACTAAGATTTTTAATAAGATTTATCAGAAGACTCATCCTTGGATTAAATATGAGGTCATCGATCAAAGAATGTTTGCTCAGGCGCAAACCTGCAAGAAGGGAAAAGGTTTCATTTAATTTAACATCATCTTGAGCAAAAAATCCGATCTCGTTATAATAGTCATCAATTTCCCTGCCGTATCCAAGAGCTTGATCCTGGATGTTTTCATTTTTAAATTGGAATCCAGCAGAAAAAAGATGCGGTCCAGCCTGATAATTCATTTGAGCGTTTAGAAAAGTGACAGGATTTTTTGTGTTCCCATAGGCATCAAGGTCTTTTTCAGCTCCGTAATAAGTTTCTCTTTCTGCATGAACATGAGATAGGGAAACATTATAATACATCCTCTCAGATAAATAATGATTCCAATCTGATGAGAAGCTCAAAAGATCTGAATTGACCCATTCAGCTATATTGGCTTCATGAGGAGGAAGCTCAAAAAGATCTCCACCCCGCCTGTCCTCAGAAATCCTAAAAAATCCCAACTTGAGTTTTCCCTTGATCCCTGGGAATAAGTGATAAAAATTGAGTCCAAAGTTTGTGCTTCTTAGACGCCCGATCTCAGAAAAACTGTCTTCATTTAAATCAACTGGCTGTCTTCTTTTATAATTGGCAAAGAGAAATCCTTTGGTATTACCGTCCTCAGTCACAAGACTGCTGTGAAAACCCAGATTGGTGTAGGGTTCCCCTTGATTGGACTGCTGGTGCAGTTTGATAGTGGCGTTGTTTTCTTTTGGTTCTCTGGTCATAACATTAATCACTCCAGCCACCGCATTTCCTCCATAAAGTGCAGACCCGCCTCCCTTAACCACTTCAATCCTGTTGAGCATTTCTGTTGGGATTTGCTCCAGTCCGTAAACCCCGATCATGGAACTGAACACAGGGGAATTGTCGATTAAAATTTGTGAATATTTTCCCTCCATCCCATTGATACGGACTTGGGTAAAGTTGCAGTTCTGGCAGTTGCTCTCTACTCTAACGCCTGTGATGAGAGAGAGAGACTCCGCAAGTTGGGAGGCTTGTTTTTGTTCTATCTCTCTTGCTGTAATGATTTCTGTTTTGATCGGAACTTCAGTATAGAGCTTCGGTGTTTGAGTGGCTGTCACCACAATTTCCTCAGACATTTTTTTCATCAATCTAATGTCAGAGGTCATGTTTTGGGTTAAATCAAATGGATCTGAGAAGAAATTAACATAACCTTCAACAAAAACTTCCACATGATATTTTCCTGGGGGTATGTTTTGAATTTCGAATTCTCCCTTCTCACTGGTTTGCGCGGATTTTTGAATTTCCGGAATGATGACAACAGCTTTTTCAACCGGATCCCCCTCATAAGACTTCACTACCCCTGAAAGCTTTAATAACTGATCTGTTGCAGTCTGGTCTTGGGATGGATGAACAGTCATTTCCTGTGCATTGAGCCATAGCGTATTTGTTAAAATTATGGATATTATGATTAGAATTATGAGTGTTTTTTTCAATGTTTCCTCCTGAATCCTCAATAGGGTCACCTAGATCAGTATTCGAATGAGATATTCCAGAATAAACGAGTTAAGAAATATCTTTTTAGGTGAGAAAATTAAAATTCAGGAGGTGAACGAGAGGAAGGTTCAATAAAAAAGACCGAATTGTAATCAAATGAATAAAAGACCTCTAGATCTCCTGTTATGGGAGGAGGCGGCAAAATACAGAAATTGATCTGGCTGGTTGTGATTGAGGAATTCTGAAACTGACAGGCAGGACAATTATCTGTATCTGTGAGAACTTCCTCTGTGTGAAAAAAATTAATAAACAGTGTTAAATTCAGGAAAATAAAAATAAAAGCCAGATTTAAAAGCTTGATTCTTCCTTTATTCATTCTCATTTCTAAGCTGTAAATTAACTCTATTCCATCAAAATGTCAAGGAGAGACAAAGGTCCTTCGTTTCTTAAACAGTTACAATTTTTTTATTAAATCCAAGAGATCCTTTTTCAATCGATCTAATTTATCATGAGAAAAACTTGAAGTCAGCTTTTTCTCACATTTCCTAATGACATCATCGATCTGCACACGGGCTTTTTTCCCTGTTTCAGTCAGATATATCATTTTGCACCGTCTGTCCGAAGTAGAATCAATTCGTTGGATATAATTCTTTTGAACCAGTCTGTCAATGATCCGACTTCCTCTTGATAAGGATAGACCCATTCTCTCTGAAAAATCTTTGCATGTGATTTTCTGGTCTTTATCCATACAGATAAGGCCATTGAATTCGGCTTTAGAAAAACTCAAGTCTTCTAAATGCCTTTTTCTATGCTCAGAACATTTATCGGAAAGAAAATAAATAATATTGATTAATTTCATGTCACTTAACTTTTTTGCCTTGACAATTGTTGCTATTAGCAAGTATAATAGATGAGAAAAGATTAGTCAATATTTTTTAAATTGATTCATTTTACTATAAAATTGAATGAAATTATACAGATGAATAATATAATGAGTTACAAAGAGAGGTAAAAAAATGGAACATCTGACAAAAGAAGATTTTAAAGAAAAAATATTTGATTTTGAGAATGAAAAAGAATGGAGCTATAAGGGAAACAAACACTGTATTATTGATTTTTATGCTGATTGGTGCGCTCCCTGTAAAATGGTTCATCCCATACTCGAAGATCTCAAAGAAGAGTTCAAAGATGAAATCAATATTTACAAAATCGATACTGAGGATCAGCAGGAGCTTGCCCAGGTATTTGGAATCATGAGCATACCCTCTATATTGTTTATTCCAAAAAATGGTAAACCTCAGATGGCACAGGGAGCTATTCCTAAAGATTCATTTTATAAAGCCATAAAGGACGTCTTTAGCATTGAAAAAAAATCTTAGTTTTTAATCTTAATCCCAACCAGGTCTCCCCTGTCAGAGAGGCCCCTTTCATCTAAAACTACTATCGTTTTTTCTTATCCCTTGACATAGGTACACTCCTCTGTTATATCTCAAAAAACCAGATGCACTCAAATATTCTAACCCAAATTTCTTTAGAAAAACCCCTATTACAAATGACTCACATAGAGAAATCTTTTTCTGGGATTCGAGTGCTCGATAATGTCTCCTTTGACCTAAAAAAAGGAGAAGTCCATGTGTTAGCTGGAGAAAATGGGGCTGGAAAAACCACCTTAATCAAAATTATTTCAGGAGTGCATACAAATTTCAAAGGGGATATCTTTTTAAACGGCCGTTCGGTTCATTTTCTTTCTCCATCCCATGCAGCCAGATACGGTATATCAGCTATCTATCAGGAAATGTCTTTGGTCAATTCCATGTCTGTGAGAGATAATATTTTTTTGGGAAGGGAAATAACTAATTCTTGGGGTCAATTGGATTTTAACAAGGAGAATGAAATTTCTCATGAGATTCTGGACCGATTAGGGATTGATATTGATTTGGCTAGACCAGTAGGTTTTTATCCCCTCTCTATTAAACAATTGATTGAAATAGCCAAAGCACTGGTATTCAAATCCAATATTATCATCATGGATGAACCTACCAGCGCCCTCAACTCTGTTGAGACGACATATCTGTTTAAAATAATCAAAGACCTCAAAGAGAAAGGCCGTGGAATCATATTTATTTCCCACAGACTAGAAGAAATATACAGGATCGCAGATAGAATAAGTGTGCTTCGTGACGGAAAATATATAGGAACAGATCAGGTTGATAAACTTCCTTCCCATAATCTGGTTAAATGGATGGTAGGACGTGAACTCAAAGAACAATTCCCAGAACGAAAATCACATAAGAAAAACAAAACACTCCTATCAGTCAAAAATATTTCACTGAACTCTCCAAATAAAGAACATAAGTTTAAAGAGGCAAATATTTCTTTCAAAATCCACTCTGGAGAAATATTGGGAATAGCTGGGCTTCAAGGCTCTGGAAAAAGCCTTCTCCTCAATACTTTGTTTGGAACTTATGGAAAAGTTAATAAAGGAAAAATAATCCTTGAGGGCCAAAATTATTCAGTCAAATCTCCAAAAAAATCTATTCACATGGGATTAGTCCTTTTAACCAATGACCGTAAAAAAACAGGCATTATTTCAGACATGTCTGTTAAGGAAAACATGACCCTCGCGTGTCTAGAAAAATTTATAAAGTTAGGCTGGATTCAAAAAAAGAAGGAACAAAGGATTGTTCGTAAAAATTTTGATTTCCTCAATATTAAAGCAGTATCTATCGATCAACTTATCTCAAATCTTTCCGGAGGGAATCAACAAAAAGTGGTTTTGGCCAAATGGTTTATGACTCAGCCCAAAGTTTTACTCCTCGATGAACCCACTATAGGAGTGGATGTGGGAGCTAAGCATGAAATCTATAAGTTTATGAACAACTGGAGCCGCCAGGGAATAGGCCAAATACTGATCACATCAGAATTGCCTGAATTATTGGCTTTATCTGATCGGATCATTGTTTTACACAGAGGAAGCATCACAGCCGAGTTTAAAAGAAAGGAGGCAACTCAAGAAAAAATTCTTCAGGCTGCTATGGGAGAATAAGCTTGGATAAACACAAATACTCAAAAAAAACAATAACAAAGTTAAAAAGATTATCAAGTCTTCCAGTGGTGAGAGCTTTGGCAGCCCTTTGTTTTGTGGTCTTTATTGGGATGATATTCAACGCTGACGGTGCTTTTTTTAAGTGGGATACTCATAGAGATATGCTGAGGCATATTTCAGTATTTGGAATTCTCGCATGCGGCATGACTCTGGTGATTATTACAGCAGGGATAGATCTTTCCGTGGGCAGCATTCTGGGACTTACGGCAGTTCTTTTTTCTTTGTTCAGCATTCACTTGGGATGGTCTCCTTTTTTTGCTATTTTAGTCTGTCTTCTTGCTGGACTTGGTTGTGGTTTGACCTCTGGTTTTATTATTGATCGATTCAAAATACAACCATTTATTGCCACTTTAGCCATGATGGTCTTTGCAAGAGGCTTGGCTAAATGGGTATCTGGAGGCCAAAAAATATCCACGGCTGTTCTCCAACCTGACGGAACTTACAAATACGTAGAAGCTCCTAAGATATTTAATTTTATCAACTCCAAAATATTTAATGAAAACATGGCTGTGGTGACATTGATATTCTTAGGTTCTATCCTCATATGTTGGGTGATCCTTTCTAAGCTTCGTTGGGGACGCCATATCTATGCTGTAGGAGGAAACGAGGAAGCGTCTAAGCTCTCTGGGATCCCAGTAACAGCCACAAAATTACTTGTTTACGGAGCCAGCGGTTTTTTCTGTGCCATCGCAGGAATATGTCAGGCCTCTCAGGAGATTCAAGGTGATCCAGAAGCTGGCATGACCTATGAACTGACTGCTATTGCCATCGTGGTCATCGGGGGAACAAACCTTATGGGAGGAACAGGAGGTATAGGCCTGACCCTTATTGGAGCCATGACCATAGGCTATCTGGAAAAAGTACTCAGCATCAATGCTGTTGGAGAAGCTAGCCGTTTAATGCTTACAGGAGTCATCATAGTGGGTGCTGTCTTGTTCCAAAAATACCGCAAATAGAAGAGGAGAATTGATCATGCATAAATATTTAAACATCTTTATTATTTGTTTAGTGTTGCTTGTCAACTGTAATGGAAATAAAGATGCTATGAAACCAAATTGGATCATTGGGATGAGTCAATGCAATTTAGGTGAACCATGGCGTGTTCAGATGAACCGGGACATAAAGAATGCTGCCGATGAAAATCCTAAAATCAAAGTGATATTTAAAGATGCTCAGAATGACTCTTTAAAACAAAGAGCCCAGATAGAGGAATTCATTAATGCAGATGTTGACCTGCTGATTGTCTCACCTAAAGAAGCGGCTCCTATGACTCCTCCAATATCTGCGGCTTATGATCGAGGAATTCCGGTCATCATTCTGGACCGCCGCATACTTGGTGACAAATACACCTGTTTTATTGGTGCGGATAATAAAAAGATAGGAAAAGCTGCTGGACTCTGGGTAGTAGAAAGATTGGAAGGAAAAGGGAAAATTGTTGAGCTCAAAGGTTTAATGACTTCCACTCCGGGTCAAGACAGACATTCAGGATTCAGGGAAGGTTTATCAGGAAGTGATATTCAAGTGATATTTGAGGCAGATATGAAATGGCTGGAGCCGGAAGCCAGGAAAGAGATGGAATCAGCTCTTGCCAGGTTTGACCAAATCGACCTTGTTTACGCTCATAATGACCCTGGAGCTCATGGAGCTTATTTAGCAGCTAAGGCAGCTGGACGCGAGAAGCACATCCTTTTTATAGGGATAGATGCTCTTCCTCATGAAGGACAGATCTATGTAAAACAGAGAATTTTAGAAGCATCATTTGAATACCCCACTGGGGGAAAAGAAGCTGTTCAAACAGCCCTGGCCATTTTAAATGGGGAAAAAGTCAAAAAAGAAATCACCCTGCCTTCCAGGGTCTTTACAGAAGAAAACATTGACTCTGTCGGAGAAGACATTGAACAATATTTCAGATAAACCATATTCTTGAAAAAACCTTGCACATCGCTGAAAATAAAATAATAATAAAAACATCGCTATTTTTTTACGAATAGTCAGGTTAAAAGGAGATTTCAATGAATAAAACTGTTGATATATATATGCCCCTGGACAGCCGGGATGAACCCAATGCTGAGGTGTGGCCCGTAGCCAAAGAACAGCTCAATGAACTAATACAGGTTATTGAAAAATGTGGATGGAAACCAAATGTACTCAATACGGAAAAACCTGTGTCCAGTGTGGCTGAAGGAATGAGGATCATCAAAAAAACCAAGGGCAGTCGGTTCATTAATTTTATGGCAGGATGGGCTTATCCTGATTTTTCTGTAAGCCCTATGTGGCAGCTTCCAGAAGAAGTTCCCAAGTTGATGTTAGGAAGCGCTGTTCCTAATTATCCGGGAGCGGTGGGCCTTTTAGCTGCGGAAGCGGGTACCTCTCAAATGGGGATTCAAACTCATAGACTATTTGTAGAAAACTTCAAAGACCATAAAAGATATATTGAACCCATGAGAACATTTTTAAAACAAGGACAATACGTCCCAGAAAAACAGAATTTTATAGACATAACTGTGAATGAATCGAATAGAAAAAAGGCAAAAAAAGTGTTAAAAAAACTTTCAGGGTCTATTTATGGAGCTGTGGGACCTCGATCTATGCAGATGTGGAATAAAATATCAGATGCCCATTTTTTGAAAAATTTCGGAACAGCCAGAGAAGGATTTGACGGACTGAGACTTTTGAAAATGACCGAACAAATTCCTGATGAGAAAGCAAAAAAAGCCTTTGACTTTTTAATCCAGAAAGGAATGGATATCCGCATGGGGCAAGATCCTAAAAAGAACCTAACCAAAGAAATGGTGCTTTTTCAAATGAAAGTATATTATGCCATCCTAGAGTTAAAGAAACAGTTTGGATTGGATTTTATGGGTATCCAAGATCAACTCGATTGGATCGAACACTATCCTGCTACTGACCTGACTCTCGGGATCCTGAATAACCGATTGAGACCGGATTCAGATGGAAAAACATTTGTGGCCGCTACTGAAGCAGATGATGGGGCAGCTGTCACCATGCAGGTGCTGAAGCTTTTAAATGATAATGATCCTGTTGGTTTTAATGACCTTCGTTATTGGGACTCTGAAAATTCGCTTTACTGGTTTGTTAACTCTGGATCTTTGGCTCCTTATTTTGCCAAAGGAAGCCATGAGTCGCTGGAAGGATCCTGGTCCGAACGTCAGACTTATATGTATTTTAAAAAAGGAGGAGGAACCTGTTCTTTAGTAGCAAGAATACCCGGCACAGTCACCTGGGCTCGTTTTTCTTACCGAAATCACCAACTTTATTTATGTGCAGGCCGGGGGGTCACCGATGTTCCAACTCATGAAATCTGGAAAGAACGCTCAAGAAACTGCAGTCCTGATTGGCCTCACTGGTATTTAAAACTATGTGGAAAAATAGAACAACATATCAATTCCAACCATCCCATGACAGTTATGGGAGACCATCTAGCTGAATTGAAAGCACTTGCTGATGTCATGGGTATTCCCTTTGAATGTTATGATACCCAAACACCTGAAGAGCTGGTTTAAACTAAATTAAACCTTTGGAAGGAGAAAAAATGAAATTAGAAAAACTTTATAAAAAAGTCATTTCCATAGGAATTGACAATGATCTGAGAAATAAAAAGGAAATCAATAAGCTTCTGAAACAGGAAAAAGAGAAATTTGACAAGCTCAGTAAAGACGAAAGAGAATTTTATGATAGCGACAAACTTTTCAATCCATTTTCAGATACCCGCATATTACATGGAGACCAAAGCACTGAAATCAAAAAAGTCATTGTGGGAATAGATATGGAAATCGGAGAAATATTATTAACTCATCAATTAAATAAGGAGAAAAATGAAAATATTGACCTAATCATATCTCATCATCCAGAAGGATATGCTTTAGCCCAGCTTTATGATGTGATGAAGCTCCAGGCTGACCTTCTATCTCAATATGGGATCACTGTGAGCGTGGCGGAACAGCTTATGGAAAAAAGAATCAGTGAAGTGGAAAGAGGAATCCTCCCTGTCAATCATAATCGAGCCGTGGATGCGGCTCGAATCCTGGACCTTCCAATGATGTGTGTGCACACCCCTGCTGACAATTGTGTTACAAAGTATCTAAAAAATCTCTTTGAAAAAGAAAAGCCATACAACCTCAAAGAACTCACAGGATTGCTTAAAACAATACCTGAGTACAAAAAGTCTTCAAAACTTCAGGCTCCTCCTAAAATCATACATGGTTCTGAAAACAACAAATGCGGCAAAATATATGTGGATATGACTGGAGGAACCGGAGGTTCCGAAGATATATTTGATAAAATCGCCAACAGCGGCATAAGCACTCTTGTGGGAATGCATATAGGCGAAAAGCATCTGAAAAAAGCCAAACAGGCTAATCTAAACATAGTCATAGCCGGCCACATTTCCAGTGATACCTTAGGATTGAATCTTTTGTTTGATGAAATAGAGAAAAAAAATCAGCTTGATTTTATTGGAATATCAGGATTTGAACGATTCCGCAGAATTTAATTTCTCATAAAACTGAATCCAAAATTTTCTTGATTTTTTTGAAACAAACTTGGGAATAAGGGGCTGGCTGTTGGTTTGGGGGAAATAAGCAAAAAGGGGATAATGAAGGAGGGTATTAATAAAATCTTACCCAGCCAGCGCAATAAGATTTTTTTCTATTATAACAAAACTTTTTTATTTTTCAAGTATTTTTTCTATAAAAATATTAAATCAATGTCTATGTATATCTTTGTGCATGATGCTTTGAATCTCTTTTCTATCTTTAAGTTTAGATAAATCAAGATCTTCTTTTTTCAATAAATCGGCCATATAGTCAATGACATAAGAAGGGAAAATTCCATTTCTCTGATATAAATCTCTTTTTTTTATAAGTATTCGGCTTGATTCCCCACATCCCCCAGGTAACGATTTATAAGACTTCATCACATTTTCATTGCCACTAACTTTTCCTTTAACATAGAGTTTTTTTGCTATATCAAGAGAATCTTTTTGTGTTAATCCCCATTCAGCAGCCATCACAATCCCTGCAATAAGAAAATGAATCAGCGCACTTCCATCAGGACTTCTGAGTTCCACTGTTTTGCTTTCAATATCTTCTTTAAGGCTCGTCGATTCTTGAGGATTTATTTTTTTTGCCAAATCACTGAATATTGACCATGCTAAGGGAACTCTTATGAGCGCCTGCCGATTTAAACCGCTCCAAAATATTTTTGTCGGAGCCTCCTGGTTAGGCACGAGTCTCAAGTACGAGGAAGGAGTGGTGTTTCCAAATGCAGTCAATGAATCCGCATATTCACAAAGTCCTCCCACTAACCGTTCCGCAGGATCCGAAAGCCTTCCGTCAGAACCTTTCATTATATTTTTTCCCTCTTTCATCAACTGCATATGAATATGAAAGCCATTTCCAGCGATCCCCTGCTGTATTTTAGGAGCAAAACTGGCTATGCATCCATGTTTGTAAGCGATATTTCTGATGAGCCATCTCCCTACAACCAAGCTGTCGGCCATCTCATGAACAGGTCTAGGGGAAAATTCTACTTCGAGTTGTTCAGCTTGTTTTCCGTTTATTTCATCTAGATCTGACTCTATTTTATCTATATATCCAGCTTCTGAATGAGCGTATTTAACCGCATTGGTGATCTGGGTAATGTAACGAAGAATTTCAGTCAAAATGGCTCCACTTTTAACAAAAGGAGATGATTCATGGTAATTATTCCAGCTTTCCTGTTGATACAAACCATCTTGTTTTTCAGAGATAAGAAAAAACTCCAATTCACCTAAACAATGAAGTTCATACCCTGTGTTCTTTTTAAAAAGCTGGTAAGCTTTGTTTAATATAGAATCCGGAGCAAAAGGAGCCAGGTCCCCTTCTTTGGTGAAATAACGGCATATAAAATCAAGACTTCCTTTATCAAATGGATTGAGAAAAGCTGTTTTATACTGAGGGACCACATATAAGTCTGAAAGAGTTGTTTCAACTAAACCTTTAAACAAGGAGGATCCATCCACTCGTTCCCCATTAGCTAGAATTCGCTCTGCCTCAACTTTGTTGGATATGGGGAGTTTTAGTTCCTTAAGTCTTCCATCAATGGCTGTGTAATGAAAAGTAATCCGTTCAATCTGCTTTTTCTCTATTATTTTGAGCAAGTCAGCTCTTTGAAATTGATCAGCTGGTTTGTTCAATAATAAAGAGAGCGGATTGGTTAAGGCATATGAAAAATTGTTATCAGACATAATGGCCTACTCCTTTATAATCTATTTATAATATGATTTCATATTTTACATTTCGTTCAGAGCTTTGTCGAGCTTTTCAAAGACAAGGTAAGTATTTCTAAAACCGCGATAGAGTTTATTTAACCGAATTTTTTCTTGCAATTTAAGAAAATAAATCAAATAATGTAAGTACTAACGTAAATAGATCGTTTAACCGAAAAATATGAGTTTTTATAAAGAAGCTGGCGAACTTATTTTTGGCACACGTCTGAAACGAATCAGTGATCGATTCCTGTTTGATGTGTCACAGGTCTATAAGAAATTAGAAATTCCTTTTGAAGTGAGCTGGTTCCCCCTTTTTTATTTACTTCACCATAAAAACGGTTTATCAGTAACAGAAATAGCCAGAGAGCTCCAGATTACCCATTCAGCAGTCAGTCAACTTGTCACCAATTTAGAAAAAAAGAATCTGGTGAAGTTTATTGATGATAAAAATGACAGGAGAAAAAGAATCATTGGTTTTACAGAAAAAGGCCACAAAATGATGCATGAACTAAAGCCTGTCTGGAAATCCATGAAAGAATCCATGCGTTTTTTACTCAATAAAAAAGAAAACAGCGCCCGCCTGTTCAAAGCATTAGATGAAATAGAAGAAACTCTTGAAAAACAAAGTCTTTGTGAAAGGGTTTTAAAAAATATAAAAATATAATTGAGGAGGGATTCAATGAAATATTCTGAGTTTATAAAAACTTATGCCAACCATCCTAATTATAAGGCTCCAGAAGGAACTGAAATATCAGCTCAAAGTTGGGAGACAGAAGCTCCCTTGAGGATGCTGCTCAATAATTTAAATCCTGAAGTCGCTGAAGACTCTGAAAACTTAGTGGTGTATGGAGGGACAGGCCAAGCGGCTCGAGACAAAGATTCTGTCAGAAAAATAATCAAAGCACTTCTTGATCTCAAAACCGATCAAAGCCTTCTGATTCAATCTGGAAAACCAGTGGGGATTATTCGTTCTCACCCAGAAGCGCCTCGCGTTCTTATTGCCAACAGCAATCTGGTCCCCCATTGGGCTACCTGGGATCATTTTAACAAATTAAAAGAGAAAGGTTTGATGATGTACGGTCAGATGACAGCAGGAAGCTGGATTTATATAGGAACTCAAGGAATACTCCAGGGAACCTACGAGACATTTGCTGCTTGCGGTGAAAAATACTTCAAAGGAGATTTAAAGGGAAAATTATTGGTAACCGGCGGTTTAGGAGCTATGGGCGGAGCCCAGCCTTTGGCCGCAACTATGGCAGGAGCTGCTTTTCTGGGAGTGGATGTGAACCCGGAAAGCATTAAAAAGAGGATAAAAAACAAATATATAGATCGCATGACCCATTCATATGAAGAAGCTAAAAAAATGGTTTTGGAGGCTAAAAGCCAAAAAAAAGCCTTATCAGTGGGATTAGTGGGAAACATAGGCGATGTTCTTGAAAAGCTTCTCAAAGATAAAATCATTCCAGATGTTTTAACAGATCAGACTTCAGCCCATGACCCGGTTAATGGATATGTTCCTGCAGGGATTAGCTTTGAAGAAGCTAAACAGCTCAGAAAATCTGATCCTGATGAGTACAAGAAACGAGCCCTTAAAAGTATGGCCCGGCATGTGTCCTTAATGCTGAAAATGCAGAAACAGGGAAGCCGGGTTTTTGACTATGGAAATAATCTTAGAGAATTTGCCAAACAAGGGGGAGAAAAAAATGCTTTCTCTTACCCAGGTTTTGTCCCAGAATACATCCGTCCCCAATTTTGCGAAGGAAAAGGGCCTTTCCGATGGGCTGCTTTATCCGGGGACCCTCAAGATATATATGAAACCGACCAGGCTTTGATAGAGGCATTTCCAGAAAACAAAAAAATGATTAACTGGATACAGAAAGCTCAAAAAAAGGTCGCTTTCCAAGGTCTCCCCTGTCGAATTTGCTGGCTGGGATTGGGAGAGAGAGAAAAAGCAGGAAATCTTTTCAATGAATTGATTCGATCTGGAAAGCTGAAAGCCCCTGTGGTCATAGGACGGGATCATTTGGATGGGGGGTCAGTGGCATCCCCTTACAGAGAAACAGAAAGCATGAAAGATGGGAGTGATGCTGTTTCTGACTGGCCGCTTCTGAATCTTATGGCCAATACCTGCGGAGGAGCTACGTGGGTCTCTTTTCATCATGGAGGAGGTGTGGGTATAGGGTATTCCCAGCATGCAGGAATGGTGCTGTTGGTCGACGGCTCTGAAAAATCAGAAAGGCGAATAAAAAGAGTCCTTCATAATGACCCAGCTACGGCTATTTTCAGGCATGCGGATGCAGGATAT
>JAWLEN010000182.1:0-3198 GCA_041686095.1 Candidatus Aminicenantota bacterium | reverse complement strand
CGTCTAAGTTCCTCACGTCGCTTCGCTCCTCAGGACCCCGCCCGAAGGGTAAAAAAATTGCGATTAAAATAAAATAAAATGAAAAACTTTCTATTTGAACTTTCATTAAAAATCATGTTAATCGCTGATAAAAAAGGGATTGCAAAAACATCGCAATTTTTTTATGAATAATTCAGGTGAGTAAGAAGGAGAGAGAATCATGAAAATTATCTTGGGAGTTATGGTCTTTCTGCTGGCGGGTGCGGCGTTTATCCAGGGAAACGACAGTCCCGGGGATCAAAAAGGGAGCGGGATTATTTTTCTTGCCTCCCAGGATCTGGAAAAAATGCGGGAATTTTATATCTCGGAGGTGGGATGCGAATTATGGCTGGACCAGGGGAGCTGCCTGATTTTCCGGTACGGCAACCTGCTCTTGGGGTTTTGTCAGGGAAATGACCCGGATTTAGGGGGCACCATCACCTTCTTTTATCCGGAAAAAACGGGGGTGGACCGGATGTATGAAAAGTTTAAAGACCGGGCCCAGTCCCCTCCCCGGGAGAATTCCAAATACCGGATCTATCATTTCTATACCCAGGACCCGGAAGGCCGGGCCGTGGAATTCCAGTGCTTTCTGCACCCCCTGGATTGGGAGTTTTAAGGATTCCTCCTGAACTTCACCGCAATTTAGTTATAGATGCCAATGAACAAGGGATCAGCCTCAACCGGCTGGTCAGCGCCAAGCTGCAGAGTTAATAAGTCAAGATCACTTCAATTCATCAAATAATTCAAGCTGAGAATTCAATCCTGAAAGATATATCCTGACTTTGCTCCAAAATTTTTGAGCAGTTTTATGTATATTTTCTGCTTCAGCTTTAGTTATGAAAATTTTGGGATCATAAATACAATTATTTCTCTTTATTCGATACTTTTGAATTTTTTTTATTAAAGTTAAATATTCAGGTCCGAGAATTTTTCCAGCAACAAAAAAAGTAGTTTTATGCTGTTCTCCATCATCGGGGCGGAATCCATTTAATAGCAATATCACTCTACCGATCTGAAGTAATCCATCATAACAAAGCTTAAACGCTGCTTCATCAATTTTTCCTTTTATCAGAGAAGAAGCATCAAAATTCCTTTTTGCTGAATGGATTAAGTTATTAAGATATTGAACATTTGTCTTTTGCGTTTTTAGTTTTCCTTCTTCAATCAGTTTCTGAAATAAATCGTTTGAAGTCATCCCGGTTTCCTTTTATCAGGATGTGATTTTTAATTATGTCTCGATAAAAATAATTACTTTCCAGATTTTCTCTGAATTCTTGCCTGTCGGAAATGTGATAATTGATTTCTCGCCGAATTTTGTTTTCAATTGTATTTACAGCGTTATACACCATATCTTCGTCCGGATTACCGATAATAAAAAAGTCAATATCGGAGTCGAATTTCAGCCCTTTTTTTGCATAGGAACCAAAAATAAACGCAAAGTCAATATTTCTGATTTTTTTCAATAAATCTTTCAACTCAATTTCAATTCCGATTGTCTTCGAAACGATCGACTCAAATTCTTCAAGAAATTGAAATTGTTCATTCAATTTATAGACGTTCAAACCGCCGCTTTTTCTCATGGAAATAAGGTCAATTTTTAAAAGTCGATTAAGTTCTCGCTGTGTCGTACCAGGAGAGGTTTTGATTTGCCTTGCAATTTCACTCAAATAATATTCTTTTCCCCTGTTATAGAAGAATAAAAGAATAAGGCGTTTTCTAATTTCCGATTTTGTGAAAAGCTCTAACATTTTTTCAATTTTGAGTATATATTTACTCATTATTGAGTAAATGTCAACAAATAAACAAAAAAAGTCATTGAAGGCATCAAACTGCTGGTAGAACCACTCCCCGATCCGTGAAGTTAAACACTTTCACTCATATCGCAAAGTCTCATCAGGAATGGTATGGGCCGTCTTGAAAATTCATTCACCCTTTTCGGAACACTTGCTTCTGATGATAATGAAGGGCTTCTTCGTGAGGCTGATAAGAGAAGCGGGCCGGGGCGTTTATCGGTTGGCTGTCGTATTCTTCAAGGTCAAAATTAATAACCTGGGCTCTGTGTATGGCGGGAGAAATTTTAACCACCCGGGCATCGGTTATAGTGAAAAAGCCATGATCAAAGGCCCAGTGATGCCGGCGGCAGAGGCTCACTCCGTTCCGGGGATCGTCGGTTCCCTTGTTCTCAACAGAGATAATGTGTGCGGCTTCCGCTTCGATCAGATCGGGCTTATTTTTTTCACGATAGACAAATTTTGACTGGCAGACCGCACACTGGCGGCGATACTCATCCAAAACAATCGTTCTGAAAGCCCGGTCCCTCTGTTTTCTTTCATATTGAGAAACTGTGCGGTCTTCCTGAACCCTGAATTGAGTGATCACCCGGTTTCGGAGCGACGCGATAACCGCTTCTTCTTGATCGTACTGAGAGATCTGTTCATCCAGTAAGGAACTGCAGCCCCGCATGAAGAACCGGCGGGTTCCGGAATCAAAGTCCTCGATAATGGCCGGTCCCAATAACCGGTATTTGGCCTTATGGATGCCCGCGCTGGGCCGGCTGGTCACAAGAACCAGAACCGGGACCTTAGCCTGCATACATACGAAGAGGGAGCGGTTTACTCCTGAATCAAGAGGTCCTTTTTTGGCGGCGTAGTTTATGGTCCAGCTTCCGTCTTTTTCCTGGTGAAAACTATCCGGATAGATTTCACGGACTCTGCCAAAAGCGGAGCGGCTCCAAATACAGAACGCATAAGGGGAATCTCCGGGTTTATAAATCCCTTCTATAAGATGATGGATCCGAGAAATGCCTGCAGCGGGAAAATGGTCAGCCGTGTTACGAATAAATTCAGATGAAAGATCTATTCCGGTAAAATGAGACAACTGCAATATCGCTCGAAACCTCTGGTCAATATCCATCATCAGAGGAAATTTATCACAGGCTGCAGAACGGGTCAATGAGCAAAATAAATATGGCACCGAAAATATATCGGGAAATTCGTGGTGCGGATTCCTCCTGAACTTCACCGCAATTTAGTTATAGATGCCCATGAACAAGGGATCAGCCTCAACCGGCTGGTCAGCGCCAAGCTGCAGGCTTGGTCATTCAGACTAAGAAATTTAATTCCAAATGCCGCCCCGTGTGATATAGACAGCGAAAGAATCCAGCGGGTTGAGGCGGAG
>JAWLEN010000061.1:8486-14062 GCA_041686095.1 Candidatus Aminicenantota bacterium | reverse complement strand
GGAAGAGTGTAAATGAGTGCGGTTGAGCCAAATTTGGAAACAGTCTCTTCAGAAATGGTGTAAAGACAATAAGCGATCACAGTCGACGCTGTGACCACTGCGATCATCTGGTCAAGAAGATAAGGAGAATATTCTTTAAGTATAGGCCTGTGATTGACCGCCTCTTCACCCAGCAGGATGATCTCATGTCTTCTTTTACTCAAAGCTAAAAACAGAGCTAGAAGCAGGGTGCAGATCAAAAGCCAGTGGGATATTTGGACATTTATGGCAAATCCACCCGCGATGACCCGGATGATGAAACCAGCCGCTATGATGAAAACATCCAGGATGATGACATGCTTTAATCCAAAAGAATAACTGAACTGCAGGATCACATAAATCAAAGCAGCAAACATAAAATTTTGATTCAAGAACAGAAAAGAAATGGCAATACTTAAAGCCAAGAGAACACTAAAAGCAATCCAGGCTTGGCTTTTATTTATTTGGCCGGAGGCCAGCGGTCTTTTTGATTTTAGGGGGTGGTGTTTGTCTTCCTCTAAATCACTGATGTCATTTAAAATATAGAGGGAGCTGGACAAAAGACAAAAAGCCGCAAAAGCAGTGATTGATTTGATCAGCAAAGAGATTTCAAACAGGTTTTGGGAAAAAATAAGAGGAGCAAAAATGAAAAAGTTTTTAATCCACTGTTTGGGCCGGGCGGATTTGATCACTGCTTGTTTTCTCCTGAGCGGGGATAAACAGCTTGCACCACTGATGAGATGCCTCCTCTGGGATTGAATTCTCCGATCACAGTGGCTTTCACAGGGCAGCAGGCTTTGACCACATCTTCCAAGATCCGATTTACTGCGTTTTCATAAAAAATTCCCAGATCCCGATAAGCAAGAATATACATTTTCACTGATTTGAGCTCAAGGCATTTATCTTTTGGGATATATTTAATGGTGATCTTTCCAAAATCCGGAAGCCCGGTCTTGGGACAGACTGAGGTATATTCAGGGATCTCTATTTTGATCTCATAGTCAGGAAACTGATTGGGAAAAGTTTCTATAAAGGGAAGCTTTTCTTTTAATCCGGCTTTGGCTTCTTTTTCTCCGTATTCGGACATTTTGTCACCATTGAGACGCTTGATAAAAGTATATAACTTCCATGTTTTTTTAGTCAAATTATAATTTTTTCACACTTGGCTTGACATTAAGCCGAATAGAACTTATAATGTTATTGAAAATGATTATCAATATCAATTATAAAAGAGAGTGTGGTCAATA
This sequence comes from Candidatus Aminicenantota bacterium, assembly GCA_041686095.1. GTDB lineage: Bacteria > Acidobacteriota > Aminicenantia > Aminicenantales > Aminicenantaceae > WJMT01. The sequence goes on along the minus strand of JAWLEN010000061.1, from coordinate 12,797 downwards.
TGCCGTCTCATAAATGGAGAAAAAGATTCAGAGGCAGCGGTTCCCGGTGGACTGCACCCAGGGAAGCCATTCTGAATCTTTTAAGCCGCACTTCCAAACACTTGAGCGCCAAAGAAATCTACCAATCACTCTTTAGGATTTATCCTGGTATTGGATTGACCACAGTATACAGAACTCTGGATATTCTTGAAAAAATGGGATATCTCAATAAAATCCCTCTGGGTACAGGCGAAAATAAATACGAGCTTATAACCAATTCTGAGGAAAAACACCACCATCATCTTATCTGCACCCAGTGCGGCAAAGTCATCGATTATACAGACTTTGTGGAGGAAGAATTAGAACTCATAAATAAGACAGAACAAAGGTTAAAAAAGAAACACGGTTTTAAAATAACAGACCATAATTTTGAATTTTACGGCATTTGCAAGGAATGCCAGGAAAGGAGGTGAGTTTTTATGCCAGTAGGAGATAGAACAGGACCCTTAGGTCAAGGACCCAGAACCGGAAGAGCCCTAGGTTACTGCAGTGGATATGACAGCCCGGGTTATATGAGACCAGGCCCAGGATTAGGGTTTGGAAGGGGTTATGGACGTGGATTCGGACGTGGATTCGGACGTGGATACGGCCGCGGTTATGGACGAGGATGGGGATACTACCCCGAACCCGCCTATTACCCCGCTTATCCGCCCCAACCTTACGAGGCTTCACCAGAAGATGAAATGAAAATGCTTAAAGACCAATCCAAATACTTAAAGGAAGAGCTAGAGGAAATTTCAAAAAGAATTGAAGAAATCAAAAAGAAAAAGTAATATAGTTATTACCTAACATGATTGGTTATCATGCCGGGACGGCTGTTTAAACAGCTGTCCCGGTGATTACAAGACAAAAAGAAAAAATAGACAAATCATCTATTCATTGTATTGACATCAATTGATATGGATTGAACAATAATCATTAAAAACAGGAGTGAATCATGAAACTGGCTATTTCTACAGAAGGAAATATGGTATCAGCGCATTTCGGAAGATGCCCCACTTATACAATTGTGGAAATTACCGAAGGGCAGGTTAAAAAAAGAGAGCAAATCGAAAATCCGGGTCACAGTCCGGGATTTCTGCCTAATTATCTTTCGGATATGGGAGTGAGTTGTGTCATTGCCGGAGGCATGGGCTCACGGGCTCAGGATCTGTTCCGGCAGAAAAACATTGAACCCCTTATAGGTGTGCAGGGATCTATTGATGAAGTCATCAATAAATTCATAAATCAGGAATTGGAAAAGGGAGAAGACTTGTGCGATCACAGGCAAAGCAAACCCCATTCTCATCCCCATTCACATCATCAGCCTTCAGAAAAATCGGAAATCGATCACAACAAAAGAATAGGCTTCACAGCCCAGGGTGAAAGTATTGAAGATGAAATCGATCCAAGATTTGGAAGAGCTTCCTTTTACATCATTTACGACCCAAAAACAAAAAGCATAGAAAGCCTTGAAAATCCCAACAAAGATCTCATGCAGGGAGTGGGGCCAAGGTCAGTCCAATTTCTATCTGAAAATAATGTTGAGGTTCTTTTCACAGGACAAATCGGACCCAACGCTCAAAGAGTTCTTCAAGCATCCAATATAAAAGCAATCACGGGTGCCAGCGGTAAAATCAAAGATTTGTTAGAAAAATATAATATTGAGGTGAAGTAATGGCAACCAAAGAGCAAGACGAAAAAATAAAAAAAGAAAGAGAAAAAGTCACCAAAAGACTTAAAACCATAAAAAACCGAGTGCTGGTTTTTAGCGGCAAAGGAGGGGTGGGCAAAAGCACTGTTTCCGCCAATCTCGGTCTTGCCTTTGCCAGAAAAGGACTCAAGGTGGGTCTTTTGGATGTGGATATACACGGACCAAACCTGGCAAAAATGATGGGAGTAGAGACTAAAAAGATCCGAGCCTCACAAGATGCCATTGAACCGGTCCCTGTGAATGAGAATCTCTCTCTTGTTTCCATGTCCTTTCTGCTTCAAAATCAGGACCTTCCTGTGATATGGCGGGGACCTATGAAGATGAAGGCGATCCAGCAGTTTATCGGAGATGTCAACTGGGGTAATCTAGACTGGATGATCATAGATTCTCCTCCCGGCACAGGGGATGAACCTCTCTCCATAGCCCAACTTATTCCGGCAACAGGAGCTATTGTGGTGACAACTCCCCAGGAAGTTTCTTTAATGGATTCCAGAAAAGCAGTCGCCTTTGCCAGAAAGCTGAACCTGGAAGTGTATGGGATCGTAGAAAACATGAGTGGATTCATCTGTCCCAAATGCAAGCACAGGACAAATCTCTTTAAAGAGGGAGGCGGAGAAAAGGCAGCCAAACAAATGGGCGTTCCTTTTCTTGGGAGTATCCCCATTGATCCCGAAATCGTTTCCCTGGGAGATGAAGGGAAATCTTTTCTTGACAAGCATCCGGACTCAGAGGCCAGCAAAGCTTTTATGAAAATTGTGGATAAAATTATAGAATTAAAAAAATCATAAATCAGTTTATTTATAAAAGGAGAGGCAATGAAAAAAATCGGCATTATTATATGTGGAAGATATCAGGCCTGTGGTGGAGGGAAATGCTTCAGATCTCTTAGAGAAAGAGTGGGAGCTTTTTCCATCTATCCCAAGGATGAACCCGTTGAAGTGGTGGGATATTCTTACTGCGGAGGATGCCCGGGAGGAAACGTGGAATATGTTCCGGAAGAGATGATAAAAAACGGAGCCGAAGCTATCCATTTAGCCACTGGATTGGTGGTGGGTTATCCTCCCTGTCCCAGGATTCGTCATTTCAAGGAATTTATTGAAAAATACTATAATGTCCCCGTAGTTATAGGAACACACCCCATTCCCTTAAAATACATGGAAGCCCATGAGAAACTCACATTCTGGGATAAAACAAACATGAAGGAGATCGCAGGCCACTTGATGGAAGAAGACCGCAAAATCATGGAAGATTACAATTAATAGGGGGATAAAATGAATCAAGGAAATCAGAGACCAGGTGGTGGAGGCCGTGGAAGAGGCGGCCAGGGTCTAGGACCAGGAGGCCAATGCGTCTGCCCGGCCTGTGGAACAAAAGTCTCTCATAAAAGGGGAACACCCTGCAATCAAATGAAATGCCCTAAATGCGGAGCAAGTATGGCCAGATAAATGAACAAAAAGTTTGATTTCACTGTTGTTTATGATAACAATCCTTTTAATCCTGCTTTAAAAACAGATTGGGGATTTTCCTGCTTTGTTGAAGGAGCCCAAAAAAATATCTTGTTTGATACAGGCACTCATGGAAACATCCTTCTCTCCAACTTGAATGAACTCAGCATTGATCCCCGAGATATCGAAATAGTGGTTCTCTCTCACTTCCATAGAGACCATACCGGCGGACTATCAGCGCTCCTTAAAGAAAATCCAAATATCACAGTCTATGTTCCAAGCTTTTTCCCTTCTCAGTTCAAAGATTCTATTAAAGAAGCGGGCGCTTCTTATGTCAATATAGAATCCTTTCAGAAAATAGTGGAAAACGTATACACATCCGGAGTTATTTCAGGATGGATCAATGAACAAAGTCTCATCCTGGATTCAAAAAAAGGGCTTGTCCTCATTACAGGATGCGCTCATCCACGTATAGTGAACATTATAAAAACGGTTAAAGATTTGACAAAAAAAGAAATTTATCTGGCATTCGGAGGATTCCATCTGACAGGTTTTGAAGACCCCGAGATTAAAGAAATCATCCGTTCCTTTAAAGAACTAGGTGTTAAAAAGGCCGGACCTTCCCACTGCTCAGGAAAGGAAGCCAGAGAACTTTTCCAGGAAGCTTATGGAGAAGACTACATTCTTATTGGCGCAGGAAAGAAGATAACAGTCTGATGATCTTAATCTCAAGTATTAAACAGAAAAAGGAGGGATAAAATGGATAAGAATAATCTAAAATACCTTATAGATGCACTTTTGTTTATCTGTATGGTGGGATTGGCCGGTATAGGATTCTTACAGGGGCTTGTGCTTGAAGAGGGACCTGTAGCAGATGTGTCCAAAAAGTACTTTATGGGTCTTCACACCCACCAGTGGGGACACATTCATTTCTACATTTCCATCGCCTTCACTGTCCTTATCATAATCCATCTTATTCTCAGTTGGAAATGGATCAAAGCCTGCTCAAAAAGAATATTCAAAAATAAATGGGGGTCAGCTCTCATCGGAATGGTGGTCATTTCTTTACTGATTCCTCTGATATTTTGGGCTTTCTCCCTTCAAAACGCAGAAAAATATGCGGAGTACGGCACA
>JAWLEN010000061.1:0-8386 GCA_041686095.1 Candidatus Aminicenantota bacterium | reverse complement strand
AAATGGGACTTCCCACTAATATTCCCTCCGGTGAAAGTCTCGGAAGGCTCAAGCGGAAGTACAACTTCACAATGCAGGAGCTGCGGGATAAAATTGGAGCTCTGCTTAAAAAGTAAACAAGTTAGATTTTCGTAAATCAAACTGTGTAACTCAGGTTGAAGAAAATCCAAATTTATACTATAAATTTAAGTCATGTCGGAAAAAAAAGATTTAGACGAATTTACCCGAAAACTTCAAGAACAGATCATTGATCAATACAGAAAATATTACAGCGAACAGGTCATAGAACTCTGGAAAAATCCAAAACATTTGGGCAAAATACTCCATCCAGATGGTCATGCGAAAGTCAAAGGAACCTGTGGTGATTCAATGGAAATTTTCATAAAAGTAAAAAACGATGTCATCACAGAATCCACTTTCACCACAGATGGATGCGGTGCCACCATAGCATGCGGAAGCACAGCTGCTGAAATTGTCAAAGGAAAACATTTCACCAAAGTACTTGGTCTGATCAATGCGGATCAGATCACAAAACGCTTGGGAGGGCTTCCCAAAGAGCACCTGCACTGTGCGGATCTTGCTTCTGAAGCTATGAGAAGGGCCTTAGCTGACTATTTGTATCACAAAAACAGCTCATGGAAAAAACATTACAGAAAATGAATAAACCCAAACAATCTGAGGAGGTCATTATGGAAGAATGTCAACGCAGTAAAAACATGGAAAGATGCAACTGCACTTATGAGCCCTGCAGCAAGAAAGGAAAATGCTGTGAGTGCATCCAATACCATTGGAGCATGAATGAGCTCCCAGCCTGTCTTTTTCCCGATGATGTGGAAAAAACATACGATCGTTCACTGAAAAGGTTTATCGAAATATATAAGGATAAAGTCTAAAAAAACGATCAATAAATAATGAAAGAATCCTATATATACGGTCCTGTTCCCTCAAGACGGCTGGGCTTATCTCTGGGAGTGGATATCATTCCTTTTAAAGTCTGCTCTCTTGACTGTGTTTACTGCCAGCTGGGTCCCACCACAAAAAAAACAACGGAATCCAAGGATTACTTTCCTGAACAAGAAATCATATCCCAGATAAAAAAAAGGATCGAAACATCTGCGCGAATAGATTATATTACCTTTTCCGGCTCAGGTGAGCCGACTCTCAATTCCAAAATCGGGACTTTAATTAAAAAAATAAAAAAAATCACTGATATCCCTGTAGCTGTTCTAACAAACAGCACTCTCCTCACCAAAAAAAATGTAAGGGCCTCTTTAAAACAGGCAGATCTGGTAGTCCCTTCTTTGGATGCGGCCACTCAAGATGTTTTTGAAAAAATAAACCGCCCCCATGCTTCCCTGAAAATAGAAAACATCATTGAAGGACTCAAACAATTTAGAAAAGAATTTAAAGGGGACCTGTGGCTCGAAATCATTTTAGTTAAAGGAATGAATGATTCTGAAGCTCATGTAAAAGCTCTTAAAAAAGCTATCCATGAAATAAAACCGGACATAGTCCAGCTCAATACAGTCATCCGTCCTCCGTCAGAAAAATCTGCCAAACCTCTTTCCAAAAAAGAAATGGAGAAAATCAGAGATTTTATTGGCAGTCATTGTGAGATCGCGGCTCATTTCAATAGAAAAGGTCTCACTCCAGAAGAGGAAAACCTCAAGGACATCATCCTGGATATGATACGAAGAAGACCGGTCACAGTTGAAGATGTTTCTGACTCATTGGGAAGGCATAAAAACGAAATCCTTAAATATATCGACATGCTTAAAAGAGAAAATAAAATAAAGGCAGTGGGTTATGAAAATAAAGACTATTATGAACCCATATGAAAAATAAAATACAGGAAAAAGTCACATGAAGAAAATAAAAGAAGTTAAAGACCTATCCAAAGAAGAATTAATCGATCTTCTTACAGATGCCTCTAAAAACTGGCTGGCTCATGACGGCTTGTGGTTTCAAGCCGTGGAAAAGGAACTGGGCATGGACATGGCTATTGAATTGGATAAAAGAGCCTGGGAAAAATTCACGGTCATTGAAGCCAAAAGGATCATGAAAAGGCTGGGGCTTGAACCCGGTGGAGGAATTCCCGCTTTGATTCAAGCGCTAAAATTCAGGCTTTATGCTCACATCAATGTGCAGGAAATCGCAGAAAAAAGCTCCACTCACTGTGTCTTCAACATGAACAAATGCCGGGTCCAGGAGGCCAGAAAGAGAAAAGGTCTTCCTGATTTTCCGTGCAAGCCGGTAGGAATAGTGGAATACAGCGGTTTTGCCAAAACCATCGATCCAAGAATTGAAACAGAATGCCTGTGCTGTCCTCCGGATCCCCACCCTCCTGATTTTTACTGCTCCTGGAAATTCACCCTCAAATCATAACCCGTCTTCTTTTCTGATTTTATTTTTTGACATCCACATTAACCTCTGGTATACAAGTTTACTTATAGAGAGATACCCGGATGAACAAAAAAGTATATCACACCGGACTGGTGGGATTTGCCTTATTCGCCATGTTTTTTGGAGCAGGCAACCTCATTTTTCCTCCTTACATGGGTTTTCTTTCCGGGTCGACATGGTATGTGGCTCTTATTGGTTTTCTTATCACCGGGATCGGAATGCCTCTTATGGGGATCATTGCCTCTGCAAAGTCTGGAGGAACTGTGGAGCACCTTGCCGGCCGGGTAGGTCCCAGATTTGCCCGAATCCTGAGCATTGTGATCATACTTGCTATCGGGCCCCTTCTCGCCATCCCTCGAACAGCGGCTGTGACCTATGAAATGGGGATACTCCCCAATCTTCCCTGGATAAGCCGGACTGTAGGGTCATTGATATTCTTCTCCATCACTTTCTTCTTTGCTCTGAACCAAACCAAAGTAGTGGATAAAATCGGAAAAATTTTGACTCCATTTCTTCTGGTAACTCTGGTGTTTATTATCTTTAAAGGCATCTTTTTCCCCATAGCCGCCCCCACACAAGGCAGCCTTTCAAATCCTTTCTCCTCTGCATTCCGTGAAGGATACCAGACCATGGATGCCATGGCTTCCATCGTGTTTGCTGAGATCATCATCGCTGCCTTGATATTCAAAGGCTATAAAATAGTTAAGGATCAAGTCAAAATGGCTTCTCTGGCCGGAGTGATTGCGGCTTCAGGCCTGGGATTCGTGTACGGGGGGCTCATGTACCTGGGTGCCACATCAAGAAGCCTTTTTGCGGCTGATATCGAGCGCACAACACTCCTTATTAACATTGCCTATGAAATCCTGGGGAATACAGGAAAAGTGGCTCTAGGGCTGGCTGTGTCTTTAGCCTGCCTGACTACTTCCATAGGCTTAACGGCCACAGTGGGAGATTATTTCAGCTCCATAACCAAAGGAAAACTGAAATACAAAGTCATCTGTGTGGTTACGGTTTTATTCAGCGGGGTCTTTGCCACTGTAGGAGTCAATAAGATTGTTCAAATCGCGGTTCCTTTCTTAGTTATGGTCTACCCTGTGGCTATCATCCTGATTCTCCTCACAATTTTTGGAGGGAAAAAAATTCATAGAAAGGTTTACACCGGAGCCGTGATCGGAGCCCTGGCTGTCAGTGTTTTTGATGCCCTGACCAATGCCGGTCTTCCCATTGTCTTTGCCAATGACCTTATCTCCTATATCCCTCTAGCCGAGGACGGTTTCCCCTGGATCATTCCTGCCTTTTTAGGAGCCCTTATTGGCTTGGCAGCTGCTTATAGAAGCCGGGAGAAGACAAAATAGAAATTTAAAAATTATCTTTAAGCTTATTGATAAATGGACATCAAGGAAAAAATTGTTTTCGAAAAAAAATGGCAGGAGTATGACAAATGGTATGAGGACCATGAAGCGGTTTATAAATCTGAGTTACATGCGGTAAAAGAGCTCATTCCCAAGGGAACAGGCCTCGAAATAGGGGTGGGGACTGGAAGATTCGCCGCTCCTTGTCATGTGGAGTTTGGGATCGATCCCTCTATAAATATGCTTCGTTTGGCAAAAAAAAGAAATGTAAAAGTGGTTCAAGGTGTGGGAGAGAAACTCCCGTTTAAAAATGATTCTTTTCATTTTATTCTGACTGTGGTAACACTATGTTTTGCAGATAATGTATTCTCTGTTCTTAAAGAATCAATAAGAACTTTAAAAACCGGCGGCACTTTGATAGTAGGAATGATAGACAAGAACAGTCCACTTGGAAAAAAATATCAAAAGTCTCGCAAAAAAAGTGAATTCTACAAACATGCTGGGTTTTTGTCTTCAGGAGAAATACTGGACCTATTCAAAAAAACCGGCTTTCAGTTCATTGACTCAAGACAAACTCTGTTCTCCTCTCTTCATGAAATCAGTCAATTCCAAACGCCAAAAAAAGGATATGACCGAGGAGGATTTGTTGTTTTAAAAGCCCAAAAAATCTGATATAAATATAAATCCTTATGGATAACAAACACGAAGGAGAAAAAATGTTTACTAATAAAAATTTTCCAAAAGCAAAAAAATACTGGTTTATGGGAAAATTTTATGATTGGTCAGAAGCCATTATACATCCTATGACTCATGCCCTTCACTATGGAAATTCTGTATTTGAAGGGATAAGAGCCTATAAGACTCCCAAAGGACCGGCTGTGTTTCGGCTCAATGAGCATATGGACAGATTCATGCACTCAGCTGGTATCCTGAAAATGAAATCTCCCTACTCAAAAAAAGAAATCATTGAAGTTATAAAATTAGTTTTAAAGCAAAACAACCTGGAATCCGCTTATATTCGTCCCCTTTTGTTTTATTCTTACGGAAATCTGGGCCTCATCCCAAAGTCTTCACCGGTGGAACTTTTAGTGGGCGCTTGGCAGTGGGGAGCTTATCTCGGGGAAAATGCCTTTAAAGGAGTTTATGTCTATATCCTCCCATGGAGGCGGGTCCATCACAGTCAATACGACATGTCAGCAAAACTAGGCGGGATCTATGTCCAGTCAACCATCTGCGGTCTCATTGCCAGAGAAAAAGGATGTGACGAAGCGGTCTTTCTTAATCTTGAAAAAAATGTGGCCGAAGGACCCGGAGAAAACATCTTCATCTATAAGAATGGAGTTCTTAAAACAAATGACCGGTCTGAGTCTGTGTTAGAAGGGATTACAAGGAGCAGCATATTAGAGATCGCTGATGATATGGGGATAAAAACCCAAATCGGCCCCATCACTAAGCAGGATTTCCTGGAGGCAGACGAAGCTTTTTTCTCTGGAACCGCTGCTGAGATAGCTCCCATCACCAAAGCCAAAGATGCTTCTGATAAAAATTTACCAGTAAAAGACACTGTCATCGGCAAAGGAAAACCAGGAGAAATAACCAAAAAAATAAGTGAAAACTATGCAGACTGCGTGAGAGGAAAGATTAAAAAATACGAAAAGTGGCTCACTTATGTCTATTAATCCCATTGGGGTTGTTCATTCATCTTTTAAAACCAGAAGCGACATGAAGAAAAAAGCCTCTTTTGACTGACTGCCCAAAACAAAAAATAAGGAGGAAGATTATGATTAAAAACTTAAGGGCGGCACTCACCTCTCTTGTTTTGTTGATGGTTCCTTTATTTTCCTCTGCTTCAGACGTTTTTCCTTATGATTACAAGATCGACAAACTTGAAAATGGACTCACTGTAGTCTCTATCCCCATGGATAATCCACATATTATTTCTTACTACACCATTGTCAGGTCAGGTTCCAGAAATGAAATAGAGCCCGGAAAATCCGGTTTTGCCCACTTTTTCGAACACATGATGTTTAAAGGAACCAAAAACATTCCTCGAGAAGAATATGATAATTTCCTTACTGAACTTGGGGCAGGAACAAACGGTTACACTTCTGATGACTATACGTGTTATTTTGTGGTGTTCGCAGGTCAGGAAAATCTTGAAAAAGTGGTGAAAACCGAAGCAGACCGATTTATCAATCTTTATTACAACCAAGAGATGCTTAAAACTGAAGCAGCCGTCATTGAGGGAGAATACTATTCCAGTGTTTCCAATCCAGGAAGACGCCTCTATGAAACCCTCAGACACACTGCTTTTGAGAAACACCCCTATAAGCACACCACCCTGGGTTATCTAAAAGATATACAGGACATGCCCAACCAATTTGAGTACAGCCAACTCTATAAAAAAAGATTTTACGCTCCTGATAACACCATACTTCTGGTGGTGGGCGATTACAATCATCAAGAACTGATCGAGTTTGTCAAAAAGTATTACAGCGATTGGGAACCCTCAAGCTACAAACTTAAAACTCCTGTGGAGCCGGCTCAAAAAGAAGCCAAGCGCTCTCATTACCAGTGGCCCGGCCCCACTACACCCAGAATAGCGGTGGCTTTTCATGGGCCTGCATTCAGCGATGAGAAAATAGACAAGGCCGCACTTGACCTGCTTGCAGAAATAGGCTTCTCACTCTCATCTCCCCTATACCAGCGTCTGGTGGTGGAAGAGCAGAAATGTTTTTCTCTCTATGCTGACTTTCCGGACAGAAGAGAGCCCCATCTTCTCACGTTTAATGCTTTGGTTAAAGAGAAGGAAGACCTCCCTTATGTAGAGGAAGAAATATTTAAAGAATTGGAACTCTACAAAAATGAACGGATCCCTGAAGATAAACTGGAAGCTGTGAAATCCAACCTGAAATACTCCATGGCCCGGCAGTTTGGCACCACAGATGGAACGGCAGGAATTCTTGCTTTTTATATAAACCTCACCACTGATCCCAATTCCATAAATAAGTTATTTGACCTTTACCAAAATATTACCTCCCAGAATATCAGGGAAATGGCTCAAAAATACTTTATAAAGACCAACAGCACTGTGGTGACTTTAATTGGAGGAGAAGAGAAATGAAAAGACTTGACAGAACAATCATATTATTCATTCTCGGCATCAGCCTTATAGCCATAAACTGCGGCAAAAAATCTTCCCCGGACATATCAACAGAGCTGCTTCCCCTTGAAAAAAATCCTCTGGTCTGCATAAAAGCGGTCCTGAATATCGGATCAGCTGATGACCCGGCTGGAAAAGAAGGCCTGGGCGCATTGACATTCAAGATGCTCTCAGACGGCGGAAGTGAAGAATTGACTTATAAAGAAATAACACAAAAATTTTACCCTATGGCCGCCTACATTGATATGCAGATGGATAAAGAAATGACCGTCTTTTCTGGGACCGTACATAAAGATAATCTGGAACCATACTATTTTATACTCAAAGATATGCTTCTAAATCCCGGCTTCAGAGAAGAGGATTTCATCCGTATTAAAACAAGCCATTTAAACTTTCTTCAGAAAACTCTGGTCAATAATATGGATGAGACCCTCGGGAAAGAAATCCTGAATTTAATGATGTATAAGGAACATCCTTACGGGCATACTGAATTGGGGACTGTATGCAGCGTTAAAAGCCTTACTTTAAACGATGTGAAAAATCACTATGAAAATCATTTTATTCAGGGGAATTTGACCATTGGCATTGCTGGTGGATACCCCTCTGACTTTCCCAAAAAAGTTTTGTCTGATTTTTCTGTCCTTCCTAAGGGGAGCACTCCTGAATTGATTCTGCCCGATCAGCAAATGCCGGACGGCCTTAACATTGTGATCGCCGATAAAAACACTCCTGCCACTGCTGTCTCTATAGGATTTCCCCTTCCTATCACCAAATCCCATCCTGATTTCTTTGCACTTTGGATAGCGGGATCTCATTTTGGTGAGCACAGACAGCATCTGTCACACCTTTTCCAAAAAATCAGGGAGGAAAGAGGACAAAACTATGGAGATTATGCTTATATTGAGCACTTTATGGAGGGGCGCGGGAAATTCCCTGCCACTAACTACTGCCGGCAGCAGCAGCATTTTTCTATCTGGATCAGACCGCTTGCAAACTCTAACCGTCATTTTGTGCTTCGACAAACCATAAGAGAACTCAAAAAACTCATTGAAGAGGGAATCCCCGAAAAAAGATTTGAGCTCACCAAAAAATATCTGGTGAATTACACCAAACTCTACACCCAAACTCTGAGCGAAAGGCTGGGTTGGCAGATTGATTCGAAATATTACGGCTATAAAGACTTCCTCAGAGAAGCCCGGGAAAGAATACCTAAAATTAAACTTGAGGAAGTCAACTCAGCGATTCGAAAATATCTCAACTATAAAAATCTCTACATTGCCGTGGTCACTCAGGATGCTGAGTCATTTAAAGAAGACCTAGTGGCCAACACTCCCTCTCCCATAACCTATTCCAATCCCAATATGCCTGAAGAAATCTTAAGAGAAGATCTGGTCATTCAGGAATTTCCTCTGGACATAATACTAGAAAAAGTGACTACAGCCAAAGCTTCCCGATTTTTCGTAGAAAC
>JAWLEN010000181.1:0-3302 GCA_041686095.1 Candidatus Aminicenantota bacterium | reverse complement strand
ATTGGAGAATGCAATATCCAGTTTGCCCTTAATAAATCCCAAGGAGAATACAGGATCATTGAAGTCAATCCCCGCTTATCCCGAAGCAGTGCCCTGGCATCCAAAGCCACTGGATATCCCCTCGCATTCATTGCCGCCAAACTTGCCTTAGGATATTCGCTTATTGAACTTCCTAACTCCATCACAAAAAAAACACAAGCCTGTTTTGAGCCGGCTTTGGATTATGTGGTGGTCAAAATACCTAGATGGGACCTTACTAAATTTAAGAGAGCATCAAAAAAAATTGGAAGCGAGATGAAAAGTGTGGGAGAAGTGATGGCCATAGGAAGAAATTTTGAAGAAGCTTTGCAAAAAGCCTTAAGAATGCTGCAGGTCGGGATGTACGGACTGGTTTGCAATGATATCCATTTTAAAAACCTAAAAACAGAACTTAAAAATCCCACTGACCAACGGATCTTTGCTATAGCTGAAGCCGTGAAAAACCTTCCTATAAAAAAAATCCACTCCCTCACTCAAATAGATCCTTGGTTTTTGTATAAAATCAAACACATCGTCAACCTGTACCAAAAACTCAAAAAATATAAATTAGTCAACCTTCCCAAAGATCTCCTTTCTCAAAGCAAAAAACTGGGCTTCTCTGACAAACAGATTGCCATAATATATGGAAAAGAAGAGCTGGCTGTCCGGGAGTTAAGAAAAAAACTCTCTGTTTTTCCCTTTATTAAACAAATCGACACTTTAGCTGCAGAGTATCCAGCTCAAACTAATTACTTGTACCTTACTTACAACAGTATTGAAGATGACATTGACTTCAAGGAAAAAAATAATGTCATCGTTCTTGGATCAGGCTCTTATCGAATAGGTTCTTCAGTGGAATTCGACTGGTGTTGTGTCAATACAGTCATAAGCCTCCGTTCTCTGGGATATAAAACCATAATGATCAATTATAATCCGGAAACGGTCAGCACTGACTATGATATCTGCCACCGCCTTTATTTTGATGAATTAAGTTTTGAAACAGTCGCAGACATTTATGAAAAAGAAAAACCAAAGGGAATCATCATTTCCATGGGCGGACAGATACCTAATAATATAGCCACAAAATGCGCTCAGTATGGTCTTAAAGTCCTGGGAACAACACCACAAAACATTGACAATGCAGAAAATCGTCATAGATTTTCTTCTCTCTTAGACAAACTCAATATTGATCAACCTGAATGGAAAGAGCTGACCGAAATTGACGAAGCCAAGGATTTCGCTGAAAACGTTGGTTATCCCGTTCTGATCAGGCCAAGTTATGTATTGAGCGGCGCAGCTATGTCCGTAGCTCTGAACCACAGCGAGCTGGTCTCCTATCTAAAGAGAGCCTCTGAAGTGAGTCCAGAATACCCCGTGATAATCAGTAAATTTATTGAAAACGCCAAAGAAATAGAATTGGATGGAGTGGCAAAAAAGGGAGAACTTTATGTTTATGCCATATGTGAGCATGTAGAAAATGCAGGAGTCCATTCTGGAGATGCCACCATGGTTCTTCCCCCTCAAAGGACTTATCTCGAGACTACCCGCAGGATGAAAAAAATAACCCGAAAAATTGTCAAGGCTCTTGAGATAAACGGGCCTTTCAATATCCAATTCATTGCCAAGGATAATATGGTTAAAGTCATAGAATGCAACCTGCGTGCCTCCAGATCCTTTCCTTTTGTTTCAAAAATATTCAAACTCAACTTTGTTGAACTGGCAACCAAATTAATAATGGGAATGGATCTTCCAGCCATTGATAAATCCTGTTTTGAACTGGATTATGTGGGAGTAAAAGCTCCTCAATTCTCATTTACTCGCCTTAAAGGCGCTGATCCAGTCCTAAATGTTGAGATGACCTCAACCGGAGAAGTCGCATGCATCGGAGATAATTTTGAAGAAGCTTTTTTAAAAGCACTGCTTTCTGTGGGATATGACTATCCGAAAAAAAACATTTTACTATCCACGGGTCCTTTTGAAAGCAAAGCCCTGTTTTTACCTGAAGCAAAAAGATTAAAAGATTTGGGATTTAATCTGTATGCGACTCGGGGCACAGCTGATTTTCTTCAGTATAATGGGATTGAATCAGTCGTTCTATACTGGCCCCTGCAAAAAAAAGAACCCAATGTGCTTTCTTTTATGGAGCATCGGAAACTCGATCTTATAATCAATATCCCAAAAAGCATGGAAGAAGAAGAGCTGACCAACGATTATATAATTAGAAGAAAAGCGATTGATTTTAATATCCCCTTGATCACCAATCTTCAGTTTGCTGAACGATTCCTCGATGCGGTTTCTAAGCTCACTCTGGATGACCTGGCCGTCAAATCCTGGGATGAATACTGATCAGCTCAACAAAAAATCCTTCTCCTCACAGACAACATAAATTGACTTTTGTTGCGCAAACGTGTATTTATAAAATGAACTAAGAGAATGAAAAAAAAAGAATTAGCGCTTCAAAAAAGAACAAAAGTCCTTGTGGTCGAAGATGAAGTCATTGTCGCCAGAGATGTTCTTAATATGCTTCAAAGCTTGGGATATGAATCAATCAGTGTGACCTCTACTTCAGAGGATGCCATAAAAACAGCAAAAAAAGAGTCTCCTCATATTGTTCTTATGGACATAATGCTGGAGGGCAAAATGAATGGTGTCGAGGCTGCTGATTACATCTATACAAATCTCAATATCCCTATTGTGTATCTCACTTCTTATGCAGAGAAAAATATAATTCAAAAAGCCAAAAAAACAGGGCCTTTTGGTTATCTGTTAAAACCCTTTGAAGAGCGTGATTTGCTGACCACTATTGAAATCGCTCTTTACAAATTTGAAATGGAAATGAAACTTAAGAGAAGAGAAAAATGGCTGTCCACCATTCTCGAAAACATAGGAGATGGAGTTATCGCTACTGATGAAAAGGGGATGATATCTTTTATTAATAAACAAGCTGAAACCCTCACCGGGTGGAAATTCAATGAAATCAGGAACAAAAACCTCAACAAAATTTATTCAATATACAGCGAAAAAACCAATAAGCCTTTAATCATGCCTCTAAATAAATTACTGAATGGAGAAAGAACCAGAATCCATCATGAAGTGGTTCTTCACTCAAAGTCAGGAAATAAAATTTTTGTTGATCAAGATATAAATCCCACCTTAGACGAAGGAGGTCGGGTAACAGGGGTAGTGGTCACTTTCTCAAATATCACTCAGCGTAAAAAGGCAGAGAGACAAATAAAAGAAAGCTGGGAAAATCAGAAAAAAGCCATGGAAGGCGCTGTGGAAGC
>JAWLEN010000180.1:0-3325 GCA_041686095.1 Candidatus Aminicenantota bacterium | reverse complement strand
CTTTTTTGAGTTTTCCCTCTTCCTTAAGTTCATGAAGTCCAACGGGAATTGTGGCGACAGACATATTTCCATACTTATGTATATTTGAAAAGACCTTTTCTTCAGGCAGTTTTAGCCTTCTTCCTGTGGCTTGTATGATCCGTATATTAGCCTGATGAGGAATCAGATAATCAATGTCTTCTCTTTTTATCCCAGCCTTTTTCAAAGCCATTAACGCAGCTTCTCCCATCCGCTTCACAGCATGCTTAAACACTTCATTCCCCTTCATATGTAAATAATGAAGGTCGTGCTCAACAGTTTCATGAGAGGCGGGTTTCATCACTCCCCCGCCGGGCATGATGAGAAGCTCACCTAGGTTTCCATCCGCTTTCCAGTATGATGAAAGCATGCCGCTTTGATCATTAGATTTTTCTAAAACAACACCGGCTGCTCCATCCCCGAATAAAACACAGGTATTGCGGTCCTTCCAGTTTGTGATCTTGGTCAGACACTCAGCTCCTATAAGCAGAATTCTCCGGGATATCCCCGTTAGTATAAGCCCTTCAGCCACAATCATTCCGTACAAGAATCCAGTGCATCCTGCGGACAAATCAAACGCAGGCGTATTGTCTGCTTTCAATTCCTTCTGGACCCAAGTGGCTGTTGAAGGAAAAATAGTATCTGGAGTGGAAGTAGCCACGATGATCAAGTCGATATCTTTGACCTTAAGGCCGGCGTCTTTGATAGCTCTCTGTCCAGCTAAAACAGCCATATCAGCTGTGGTTTCGTCCGGAGCGGTTATGTGTCTTTCTTTGATTCCCGTCCGGGTAGTGATCCACTCATCCGAAGTGTCCACCATTTTCTCAAGGTCTTTATTGGTCAAAATCTTTTCCGGCACATACATACCTGTCCCCAGAATCTTTATGCTGCCAGATTTCTTCATCTTCATCTTTACTCCAGTTAAAACGTTTAAATAGTATAGTCTATGCAAAAAAGTTTCAATTTGCAAATATTAAAAAAGAAATATAAAATTCAGAAAATGGCTAAATCACAGCTTTATTTTCCACTTGTATTTTTGATCTGCCTTTTTGTTATTCTTCCCACAAAAGCTCAAGCCCAGCTTATTAGGGGACAGTATGAGGATGAGGCTCCCTTTAGGACTTGGAATAACTTTGGACTCTTAACAGGAGTTTCCTTAAGCATGGGAGGGACCCATTATGCTCATTCTTTTGATTTATCTACCGCTCTCACCAATCCTTCCCAATTGAGCCAACTTCCCCAATTCACGGCTGTCATAAACGGTTCTCTAAACAGGGCCACTTTTTCAAAATATTCCATAATCAATACAGGCCCGGCTTACATGGATGAAAACGCCTCTCTTCTACTCTATTCTTTAGACTTTGGAGGAGTCTCCTTAAATTTAAACGGATGGGGATTCTCCTTAAACACTTCCATTCTGGAAAACTATGACAGACCCACTGCTTTTTACCGGTACAAAGATAAGGGCTCTGTAGTTTATGAATTCGACTTTGAGCAAACCGGACTTCTGAGGAACATAAATTTATCTGTATCCAAAAATTTGGGAAATCAAATCTCAGTGGGATTAGGATTTAATTTTGTGACAGGGAATCTAAAAAAGAAACTGGTGGAAGAGTATTACAGCGGCAATATTATAATGACAGATGATAAATCTCATGATTGGCAAAAATTTTATCTAAACGGAGGTATCACCATCCATCTCAATCCAAAATTTCAGGCTGCTGCTGTATTCAGAACTCCTTATCAAAGAAAGTGCAGCAGTGAAAGCCTTCTCCGCTATCAAGCAGTTTCTTCTGGAACAGATATAAAGATAGAATCTCGAGAAGAGTCGACCTTTAGCCAGCCGTTGATATTAGGTGCCGGCTTCAATTACTGGTTTTCAGATCAATTCAGAATGGCTGCCGATGCCACTTTTTTTAACTGGAGCCAATATAAAGTAACCCTTTTTGGAGAGGAAAGACCTAGAGATTTTAAGAATATTGTGAATTTTGGAACCGGCATCGAATACAATAGCTGGGCCAAGTTTTTTGGCCTCGAATTCAAGGTCCCCCTATGGCTGGGATTTCTTTATGACCCTCAGCCAATGAAAAACCCTCATTCCTCCTTTTACTCCCTGACATTTGGAACAGGTTTGGTTCTGGATCATTTTTTCTTGAATGCTGGCGCTTCATTAGGCTATGAGAAAGGATCAGGGGACCAATTAAGAGGGAGACGGGTGGTGATAACTTTTGGATACAGGAGCAAAAAATAAGGGGAGACCCATGAAGAGAAGAACTGTTGTTTTTTTCCTGGTTTTATTAATAAATTCAGTTTTGATGGCTCAGTTCTTAGGGGAAAATGACATCATCAGTGTTAAAAAGGACTCTGAAGTTATTCAGGCTGTGATGGATATGAACCTGGATGTGCTCTTTCAAAAGGATGACCTGATTTTTATTGTTGCCGGAGTGCAAGATCTTATTAAACTAAATGACGCAGGAATTGACTACTCCATTGAGAACGCCAACTTCATTAAGCTTAATGAAAGAGATGCCTATTCTCAGGGCGGTATTAACGGAGTCTATCATTCCTATCTGGAGCTGGAACAAGACCTGTATCAGCTTGAAAGTTTATATCCCCACCTGGCTAAAGTCGAAATAATCGGAACTTCGCATGAATCTCGATATATCTATGCTGTTAAAATAAGCGACAACGTTTATCAAGATGAAAATGAAGCCACTGTTATTTTCCTGGGATGCCATCACGCCCGAGAATGGATTTCCGTGGAGGTCCCCTATTTGATAGCCAAACATCTCTTGGACAACTACGAGTCAGATCCTGAAATTAAAGACCTTGTGAACCAAAGCGAAATCTGGTTTATCCCTCTTGTTAATCCAGATGGTCTCGTTTACAGCATTTATTTCTACAGATACTGGAGAAAAAACAGGAGACATAATGAAGACGGCTCTTATGGAGTTGACCTCAATAGAAACTATGGATATCAATGGGGTTATGACAATATCGGTTCCAGTCCAAATCCTTCTTCAAATGTGTATAGAGGCCCTGATCCATTTTCAGAACCTGAAACACAAGCTGTCAGAGATTTCATGTTAGGAAAGGACTTCCAGGCCCTTGTCAGTTATCATAACTACTCCCAGATCATTATCTATCCGTGGGGATATAAAGCCGAACCTTCTGCTCTGGATGATCTCTTGCATGACATGGCTGAACAAATGTCAGAAAAAATAGAACAAGTCAACGGAACCTTTTACAACTTTGGTAGGGCTGGAGATTCACTGTATTTAACCAACGGAGACACCACAGACTGGAG
>JAWLEN010000179.1:0-3343 GCA_041686095.1 Candidatus Aminicenantota bacterium | reverse complement strand
TTTATTGGCGTCGAATTGTTCTTTAATCTTTCGGGTTAGGTCGAATTTTGTATCCCAGTAATCTTCTCTTTTAACCCAAGGACGGACCACAAAATTGACGCTCGAATCAGCCAGCTCTGATACTGCGATGGTTGGGGCAGGGTCTTTGAGGACTCTTGGGTCTTCTTTTAGAATTTTTTCAATCGTCTCATATGCCTTGGATATCGAGGATGTGTAGCCGATTCCAACCACCATATCCAATCTTCTCGTATCATTTACAGAATAATTCTTGATCACATCTCCGTTGAGCTTGCTATTTGGAACGACAACTTTGACGTTATCAGGAGTGGAAAGGATTGAATTAAATATTCCGATTTCTTTGACTGTGCCAGAGACTCCGGCTCCAATAATGAAATCTCCGACTTTGAAGGGACGAAAAATTAAAATCATAATTCCCGAAGCAAAATTGGAAAGAGAACCCTGTAGGGCAAAACCGATGGCAAAACCCAAAGCTCCGAGAACCACAACAAATGATGCGGTCTGTATTCCAAATTTTGCCAGAGCTGCGATGACAGCAAAGACGATGATCAGGATATAGGTTAAACTTGCAACAAATTTTATGAGGGCCTCATCCACATCAGATTTCCCCATGATTCTAATGACGATCTTTCGGCCGATACCTGCTGCAATACGACCGATAATCAAAATCAGTATAGCGCCTATGATTTTGAGTCCGTAAGTTGTGGCAAAAACAATCAATTGATCCATGAAAGTTTCCATATCTTTGTCTCCTTTTTTAAAGTTTTATTTTAACTATAAGATAAAGCAATTTCTGTTGATGATTGTTTTTTGATCCCATCAATTTCTCACCCTCTTGATAATACTATCATACTCTCAGGAATCAAATCTTTTGATTTTTTCTCTTCAAACTGATTTCACACCTCTGCTCCCATTTTTGATAAAAAAATTAGGTAAACAGGTATGACGGTACTGTATTTTATGTATGAAATCCCTTATGTATTCTTGTTTACTGAAGGGTGTGTATTTTACCTTACCACAGCCTATGCACTTTCACTTACCGAGAGGGGTGCAAAAGTCCTTGAGTTTTACATCAAGTGTGAAAAACCGACAGAGCAGGGGATCGTTGAATGGAGAGACTTTGTGGAACTGTCCTTTTTTATCTGTCCCTCCCTCTGTAACCAGAAAATGGAGGTGAGGATGAAAGTTTATCCGGCTTCCGAATGACTGGATCACCGCAATGATGCCCGGAGTGATATCTTTTTTTGTGACTGCCTTTGATTTTGTCGTGCTTGCTTCACTCTGGGCTGACTACTATTTGAAGAGAATGCATGAGGAATCTCTGGAATCAGCCAAGGCGGCTTTTACGGTAATGGGCATGGCTGAGATCGCGGACGTCATGGCCAAGGGATATGAGGAAAACGGTTACCGGGGGGCGATGACCTCCGCAGCGGAGACCATGGCGGAGTTTTCGAAGCAAACTTATATTTCTCCCTATTTCATTGCTGAGACCTATGTTTTTGCCGAAGGCCATGGAATGGCTTGAGAAAGCCTATGAGATAAGAGATCCCATAATGCCTTATGTGGGTTATCACATTTTTGATCTCCTGGACGACGACCCCCGGTACCAGGAACTTCTGCGGAAGATGAACCTGCCTCCATCAAAATAATAATATTATAAGCCAGGTTTAATATCCAATCATCCTCTTACTATCGCTATGAATTTTGAGAATTTCTCAAGAATGTCATTTCTTAAGTCTTGAATGAATTCATCAGGACCGTGTTCTTTTTCTACAAGCAGACATCCTTTACTTGTCTTCCGATTGAAATATTTATAAAGGTTTTCAGGAGTATCTACAAAGTATCCCTTATCTCTATATTGTTCTACCTCTTTAAAGATTGCAGCTTCATCAGGCACATGTCTAAGAATGAAATACATATAATGTAAATCTTTAGCTCGCTTTAATTCATCTTCTCTATCTAAAAAGGTTGCCCCTTTATGATAAAGAAAAGCGGATGGGCGTGGGCAATAAATTTCATATTCAGCTTTTCGTCTGTCATCAGAAATATCTACTTTGCATCTATGGTTAAGAAGAAAATCAAATCTATCTACTTTATTTATATTTATCTGTCTTCCGATTAAATTGTCTATCGCATCCCTGCTGATTTCAGGATATGTGATGAATTCCACAGGAATTTTCCCTCCCTTATACAAAACAACAGGATACATTTTTCCTATTTCTAAGTGACGCTCTGAATAATCCAAAGCAGAGAGTTTGTCAAAAACTGTCTTTTTCTTTTTCACACCTTGGATATCCCCAAATCCAAAATCGATGTCAACTGTTGTTATTATCTTTTTAGGTCTTTTCTTCCATAAATAATTTGAATAAATATAGGGAACCCAACCACCTACAAGTGTAAGGTTCTCAAGATATTCCTTAAGATCATTTAGAACACTGAAAAAAGCGGATTCAAGTTTATGTTGTTCAAACAAGAGACTTACCTTGATTCCCTAAAACATTCTCAAGAAATTGCGCATGCTCTCTACCTCTCGGCTGAAAATTATAAAGGTCAAGATAGAGCTGTAAATTAGAGACAACATGGAAGCCTTTTATTACCTGAGAATTAAACAATATGCTTTTTTTATAATAGGGATTAATGATATAAATATTGCCTCCACTTACCAGTTCTTTGAGGTCTAATTCTTGTCGCAGTCTCAGAATCTCCTTCTCCCAATTTTTTGAAAAAAAATAAAAGTAAATATTATCCGTTTTAACATAGGATGTGATTAAATTCGCTCCAGAATGAAGAGTGAAAGCATATTTGTCTTTATTTTGGATAGATTTAATTTTCTTAAATATATCTTTTTCCGGAGAATAATATAAATCGACTTCGTTAAATTCAAATCTATAATACTTTAGCCAGGCATTTATGAGCTCTTCCTTATTGGTGAGAACAGTAAAACTTTTAGGTCCTTTTTTTACTCTCTCTACAAAGCCCAACCTGGATAATTCTTCCAAAACCTCTTGGGCAAATCCTAAACTCACTTTGTTTTCACCAATAAAATCTCTTACTACCCATTTTTTATTTGGATCTTGAAGCATCTTTCTTAATATTATGGACGCTTTATCTGCAAAAATATTCTTTCTTCTTTTCATGCTCTTTATAATGTTCACCATTCTTCTTATGTTCACTAATTTGCGTACAATATACTATAAGCGAACATTATTGTCAATGAAAATGAAGGCGCAGGACTTTCCAAACCTGTTCGATGTTCTGTTTATAGAGCTCAAGATGTGTATCTATCCAATGGTTGATGAGATGAACAAGATGGCATAAGGATAGG
>JAWLEN010000178.1:0-3344 GCA_041686095.1 Candidatus Aminicenantota bacterium | reverse complement strand
CTGGATCGGATGGTTGTTTGCAGCTGTGATCTTTGTGATAGGGCATTTGTTTAATCTCGGGATCAGCTTTCTGGGCGGCTTTGTGCATTCTATGCGTCTGCAATTTGTGGAATTTTTTAGTAAATTTTTTGATTCAGGAGGCCAGCCTTTTAAACCTTTTGAATTAGAAAACGAGTATACAGAATTTATATAAAAAAAGGAGGTTGAAATGGCGTTAGGTCTGACATTGGCGATATTAGGCGGAGCAATTGCTGTGATTTTTGGAGGGATTGGATCTGCCATTGGGATCGGCTTGGCGGGCCAGGCATCCAGTGGAGTATTGAGCGAAGACCCTGAAAAATTCGGAAGTCTTCTTCTTCTGGTTGCGCTTCCGGGAACTCAAGGGATATATGGTTTTCTCAGCGCCTTTTTAGTTATTTTAAAGCTGGGATTAACAGGCGGAACAGTGGTGATGCCCAGCGTTTATCAAGGATGGCAGATACTGATCGCCTGCCTGCCCATTGCTTTTACCGGGCTGCTGTCAGGAATCCATCAAGGGAAAGTCTGCACTTCAGGTGTTTATATGGTTGCCAAACAGCCCAAGGACATGATGAAGCCGGTGATCTTTGCCGCCCTGGTTGAAACCTATGCGGTCCTGGGACTGCTGATCACCATTATCTTGCTGAACGGGATTCAATTATAGTTTTGGTGTAGAGACATAAAATGGGTTTAGATGAGATTTTAAAAAAAATAAGCTCTCAAGGCGAATCCGAGGCTCATAAAGTTGTGGAGGAAAGCCAGGAGAAGGCCAAGCAGATAAAGAAAAACGCAGAAATGGAAGCTTCTCAAGAAGCCGAAGAATATCTTCTCCTTGAGAAGCGCCGGGCAGAAATGGAAGCCACCCGGATCATGACTCAAGCCAGATTAGACAAGAAGATGAAGATTCTCTTTTACAAAAAAGAGATTATCAGTCAGATTCTGGATGAAGCTTTTGATCAGGCTCTCAAAGGGAAAAAGGGATTAAAGAAAACAGTGGTCATGAAAGACGGAGAAAAGCAGAGTGCTCTGGATAAAAAAAGGATCAAGGATGAGCTTCGTCCTGAGATGGAAGGCCAGATTGCTGAGGACTTGAAATTATGAAAGTTTCCCGTCTGGATTATACTTTTGCCGTGGGTCGGATTCGGGCATTAGAGAACCGGCTTATTCCCAGAGAGGTGTTTCTGGAGAGTGCGGAAGAAAAAGATTTTTCCTCAGCTTTAAAGGTCTTGTTTGATGCAGGGACTTTTTTAGAAGAGATGGAGGAGATAAAAGACACCCGAAAATTGGATGTTTTCCTTAACAAAGAATATCAGAGCCTGCTTCATTCCACATCTGATCTTTTCTTGGAAAAAGAAGTAATGAAGGTGCTCGAAGAAGAATATTCTCCTGAGAAAGCTTTAATCAAAGCCAAAGAAACAGGCTATTCTTTTATCATCAATTATGTGCGTCATCAAATAGACCTTGGTAATCTTAAAATGCTTGCCCGGGTGAAGTACTTAGAGCTGGCTCAGGAAAAACTCAATTCGATTTTAATGGCCGGAGGATTTATTCAAAGGGATAAAATAAAAGGATTTTATGACCTTTCTTATTCGGATATCAACGAGGCTTTAAAATACAGTCCTTATTTTGAGGAATGGAGTGAGGGGATGGATGCTCTGCAGGAGGAGGAGTCTTTTGTGGAGATGGAAAAAAAGTTTGAAAATTTTCTCATGACATATTTGAGAAAGGCTCGATATGTTGTGTTTGGACCCGAACCTGTTTTTACCTATGTGCTGTCAAAAAAGAGAGAATTGAGTCTGTTCCGCATGGTGGGGGTCGGGAAAATAAATCATATTCCTAAGGATTTGTTAAAGAACAGGATCAGTGAGACTTATGTTTGACAAAATAGCTGTGATGGGAGATGCTGATTTAATTTTACCATTAAAAGCATTGGGTCTAAAAGTGTATACTCCCATGGATATAGAGGAGGCGAGAGACATTTTAAAAGGGCTTGAGAAAGAAGAGATCGCTCTTTGCCTTGTCCACCATCAATTTTTAGAGCCCTTGAAAAAAGAGATTGATCAACTGGAGAAAAAATTTTGTCCGGTTATCGCAGGATTTTCTGATTATAGAGAGGTGTCAGATCTTTTACAAAGAAAGATGAAAGACCTTTCCATAAAAGCGACGGGCTCGGATTCTTTAGTTAGAGGGAAAGATAAAAAATGAAAAAAGGAAAAATCATTAGAACCGCCGGACCTTTGGTGGTTGCTTCCGAATGTCTGGGAGCCAAGATGTACGATATGGTCAGAATAGGAGAAATGGGACTCATCGGAGAAATCATTGAACTTGAAGAAGACAAAGCTTTTATTCAAGTTTATGAAGACACCACAGGAATAGGCCCGGGAGAACCAGTTGCATTGACCGGAAAGCCGTTAAGCGTGGAGCTGGGGCCGGGACTGATCCGCTCGGTTTTTGATGGGATCCAGCGTCCTCTGGATGTGATCAGAGCCCGGGAAGGAGATTTTGTAACAAGAGGAATCGAAGTCCCCCCTCTGGACAGGAAAAAGAAATGGAATTTTAAACCCCTGGTTAAAAAGGGGCAGGAAGTCAAAGAAGGCGATTTTCTGGGAGAAATCGAAGAGACTCCCCTTATAAAGCATAAGATCATGGTGCCTCCCGGGAACAAAGGCAAAGTGGTGGAAATAAAAAAAGGAAACATGACCATAGAAGAGAAGGCTGCTGTTATTAAAGGCGAAGAGGGTGAACATCAGATCCGGTTGTTTCAGGTTTGGTCGATCCGCCAAAACAGAAGAGTGAAAAAGAGGAAGAAGCCCGTCAATCCTCTTATTACAGGACAGAGAGTCCTGGACACTCTATTTCCTCTGGCCAAAGGAGGAACAGCCTGTGTTCCGGGACCTTTTGGAAGCGGCAAGACAGTGGTCCAGCATCAATTGGCTAAATGGTCTGATGCACAGATCATTGTGTTTGTTGCCTGCGGCGAGCGGGGAAATGAAGTGGCTGACCTCTTATTGAGCTTTCCTGAACTCAAGGATCCTTCCACGGGCCGTCCCTTGATGGAGAGAACCATCATTATAGCAAACACCTCAAACATGCCTGTGGCTGCCCGTGAAGCTTCTATTTATACGGGCATGACCATAGCTGAATATTTTCGGGACATGGGCTATTCTGTGGCTTTGATGGCTGACTCTTCCAGCCGCTGGGCTGAAGCCTTAAGAGAGATATCCGGACGAATGGAGGAAATGCCCGGCGAAGAAGGTTATCCGGCATACCTGGCATCCAGACTGGCTGAGTTCTATGAAAGAGCGGGAAGAGTGGACTGTTTGGGT
>JAWLEN010000177.1:0-3357 GCA_041686095.1 Candidatus Aminicenantota bacterium | reverse complement strand
TGATAATCAAAAAACCCAAAACCACATAGGCAAAAAGCTCCATTCCCTCTTGAAAAGTATGAAAAGGAGACATAGATAGACTCATGAATTTCTCATCTTGAATGCCCAAAGAGAACTGCTTTCGAAAATGATAAGTGCCTGGACTTATTACTTTAACCAGAAATACAGGAAGGGGAATCATCTGAAAGATCAAATACAAGAAAAACCCTCCGAACAAGTATTTAATCGGCTCTATGGCTGATTCCTCTCCCTGAGGGATTATGGGTTTGTGCTTCATCAGAACATAAGCTCCCAGCATGATAAAAACAGCGATCTCTATGACCAGAAGACTCCACTCATAAACAGATGCAGCAGGGAGCGGTGAAAAAACAAGAATCCCCAAAATCCCGTATTCGATTATCTTCGAGCAGACCTTGTCCTTTGGAGTGCCCAGAAAACCAATAGCTTTTTGAGATTTTTTTTCCAGACGTGGCTTGGACCAGTCATGATCGGCTGGTGTGAATTTGATCATTATTTCTTTTTCATAAAGGAAGGAAGTTTGATCTTAAACGTTTTCTTTTTAGCTTCGGCTTCTCTGGGTTCAGGAAGGTAGGTAAGCTCTTTATCCTCAACCACAGACAAGGGATTATCCCAAACCAGGGCCCTGGCGTTTTCTTCTCCGATAACTTCTTCAGCTTTTCTCAGGGCTCCGGAAAGTTTGGGCAGAATAACCCAGGTATTATGACAGTCCGTGGCTAAAAAATGGACATAACCCAGTTCAAGAAAACGAAACACAGCTTCTTGAGCCCGACCACCGTAAATGCCGTTAAAACTTCCCTGATTGACCTGGGTCAAAACTCCCATCTGCACCAGTTCATACAGAAAATTGGGATTCCGTCTAAAAACTGAATTTCTCTCAGGATGCGCAATGATAGGAACAGTTCCTTCAGTCATGAGTTCAAACACAAGATCTTTAACTCCTGAAAACACATGATCTGAGGGAAATTCAATAAACATATATCGGCTTTGATTCAACGCCAACGAGCTTCGGTGTGCTTTGATCTCATCAATAAGATTATGGGAAATGTGAACTTCAGCTCCGGATAGAATCTCAAGCGGGATATCATTTTCTTTAAGAGCTTGAATGAATTTCTGTTTGGCTTTTTTGATCTGGCTCAATCCGCCTATTGAATAACTGCCTCTAAAAAGATGAGGAGTGGCGATCATTTTTTTAATCCCATCACCTACAGCTATCCGAGCCATTTCTAGAGCTGTCTTCATATCTTTAGCTCCATCATCCACTCCAGGAAGGATATGCGAATGAATATCAATCATTTTACCATTCACCTCTTCTCTTCATAATAGGAACCGAGATAGGCGTGTTGTTCTGCAGAATAATATCCTCTTCCTCTGATCTTCATTTCATTATAAACCACTCCAATGATATTGGCGTTGACTTTTTCCAAAGACTGGATGCTGTTCACATAAGCTTTTCGGGAAGTCTTTCCCATTTTTATGATAAAAATCGTCCCGTCTGCCACAGATGAGATAATAGCCGAATCCACCACAGCCAGAACAGGAGGAGAATCAATAAACACATAATCAAAACGCTCCTTGACTGTATCAATCAATTCCCGCATCCTCTGGGTATCCATGAGTTCGACAGGATTGGGAGGATGAGGTCCACTGGTAATAACCGATAGATTCTTGACCTTGGTTTCTTTAATGGCTTCATCAAGATAAATCTTTCCGGTCAGAAAACTGCTCAGACCATTTAAAATTCTTAAATTAAAGACTTTATGCAGTCTGGGTTTCCGCATGTCTGCATCGATCAACAGCACATTCTTATTCAACTGTGCGAATGAAACAGCCGTATTTATAAGAGTGGCGGTCTTTCCTTCCTGGGGAAAAGCACTGGTAAAAGAAATCGCTTTGGGTGCTTTATCCGGACTTGAAAAAAGGATAGAAGTCCTTAGAGTCCGATAGTTTTCTGAAACCGACAGCTTAGGGTACTTATGATTGATCATTTCAAAGTTTTCGATCTTCATGGGCTTTTTCTGCTCATTATTACCATATGAATAGGCTGCATAAGCATTTCCCTTCATCACCCCGTCCTTGGAAACAAACGGGATTATTCCAAGAGAAGGAAGTTTGATTAACCTTTCCGCCTCTTCAGGTTCTTTGATGGTGTTGTCCACATAATCAACTGCAAAAGCCAAGCCCACACCAACAAAAAGACCCAGCAAAAGGCCCATCATCAAACCGCGTCTTTTATTGGGATAATAAGAACCTCCCGGGACTAGAGCGCTGTCAATAATCTTTATGTTGGAGGATTTCAATCCTTTTAAGCGGGCAGAAACCAGAGTTTCATTCTGTCTGGCAAGAAGTGAATTCAAAAGAGTTCTCTTGTTTTCGATCTCAATTTTCAAGCTGTTATAAAGAATGGCATTGTTGTTCATTTTAACAACATCTTTTCTCTGTTCATTCAGAAGTGCTTTCAGTTTGTTTTCTTCTTGTAAGGCAGCTTTATAATCTGACTCCGCAGCCTCTACTGCTTTTTGTATCTCTTCTTTAAGTTGGTTTCTCATGGAATCAATTCTGGCACTCAAACTGACCATCTCCGGATAGCTGGGCTTGAATGTTTTTAACTTTTCCTGATAGGTGTTCAACATTTGGCTGTACTCAGTCTTGAGATTTTGAATCATAGGATTGTTTATGTATTGAGGCAGAGAATCCACTTCCAAATCCCTGAGCTCCAGATAAGCAGACTCAGCCCTTATCCTTGCGATTTCTGCATTGGTGGCGGCTGAATCCAAATCCTGAAATTTGGAAACAATGGAACTCTCTTTATCGCTTAAATAAAGAAGCTCTTTCTCTTCTCCATACCGCTGAATCTCTCTTTCTTTGGCAGAAAGCTCAGACCTTAATTGAGCGATCTGCTCATTTAAAAATTCAGAGGCCTGCTGGGTGGCTTCATAACGCATTTCAATGGAATAATTAATAAATTCTTCCACCAAGACATTCGCCACATCTGCTGCCAACCGGGGATGCGGAGAGCTGTAGCTGACATTAACCAGTCGAGTTTCTTCAATGGGAGTGACTGAAAGGCCTCCTAACACTGTAAACGCATACACTTCATTAGGATTCTGCTCAAAAGCCAAATCAGAATCAGCATCTTCTTCAGGAGGCTTGCTCTTAAAAAGCCATTTTAATGTCACGAAGTCCTTGAAAGTTTGAAATATATTTTTGTTCTCTCCTTGAGGAGCTTGGAGCTCCGGCCTGTCAGAAAGATTCATTCTTCGCGCCACTCTTTCTGCCAGGGACCGGCTGGTCAAAAGTTTCAACTGAGTGTTGAAATAGGCTCCTGTAAAGTCATAT
>JAWLEN010000176.1:0-3358 GCA_041686095.1 Candidatus Aminicenantota bacterium | reverse complement strand
GAGGTAAGCACATTTTGAGGGGCTTCTCCATTGTGGACCCTCCTGGTTGGAGGTTAATGGATGAAAAAGGGAAATATAGTGATTATTCAAACGGGGAAACTTGCGGCATGTCAAGAAAAATCTGTAAGCGATATCGCCGCCGGTTTTTCAAGGTTGATCCTCCATTTTCAGGAGTTGTAAACAATCGAAAAATTTGGGTGAGCTCGGGTGAAGATTTGCCATACGAACGTCATAGGAAGTTGCTTTTTGGAGTGTGTGTTAACCGAAGGAAAGTCGTGCTGGTCGCACAAATACCTTGGCAACCTTGGCGGGAGCTTTGTTCAGGACCCTATGTGCAACTGGTTTCCTGAGCCCTATCCTGTCCAAGTAGTTTTTGGGTCGAGAAAAAAATAACCTAAGATAAAATTGGAGAAGCGATCCCAAAAGACAAAAGCTACAAATAGTGGCGATTTTATGTTGACACTGCATGGTACGAATGCAATGGCCGAGGATACGTTCATGGCGAAACCGCCTTGAAATGGGTTTTGGTTGGATGCGGCTCTAGGCCGTGAACACGGTTCATTTTCCGCGGCTTCCGTGATATGGTCAAGGCTGTTCTGACAAAAGAAATCCTCTGCGCTCCGTCGACCTGAGAGCAGATGTGGGGTTAAATATGGAGTCGAGCCGCTTTCAAGGATTGTAGGGGCTACCCGCTGAATGTCCGGTTTTCGATAAGCCGTAAGAAATGCAGTTTGGATAATGTGGCTTGCCTTGGGAAAAATCAGATGCATGTGCAACCGGGAGATACCTGCTGAATGGCAAATTCAAAAAAAAACGCTATGTTCATTATTTTCCTCGGATTCGTCTCTCTAATGGTCCCTTATGTGGCTCTTTCCATTCCTGGTGATATATTGTATGTTCAAGTCGATGTAGCAAATATGAGGCAAGGTGGTTCATTGAAGCATCCTGTTATCAATTGGTTGAAGAAAGGTCATATGGTCACAGAGATTCAGCGGAAAGGAGAATGGGTAGAAGTTATTGCGGATTGGGAAAAAATGCAAACAGGATGGATTCATTCATCAATTGTCAGTAACAAATTTGTTGGTAATGAAAGTGACGAAAATAATAACTATAAGTTTACTGAGTTTAAAAAAATTTTCAAAGATTTTAATGCAAGCTCTAAATTGTACAGCGGGAGGAAACTATTTGTAGATGTCAATGATTTAGGAGATGGAATCATCGAAATTGTTGCTACTAATTTTTGGTTGAATGAAAAAACCAACATGACTTATATACATTCACTGCTGAATGAAATTGGAGAAGACAGTTTTCCGATCGCTATTCACATTGTTGATCAAAATGGAAAGCGGCATATGTCCATAATCAGAGAGGTTAAAGGAGAAATACCAAATTAAAACCCTGTATTCAATGTGCTATGATTATATCAAATATCTTCTTTTATAAAGATATATATATCGAATCAATCACTATGTATAATACAACTATAAGCTAAACTGACAATTAATTTTGAAATTCAAAATCCTTACGGATAGTCCGAACTCTCGGTTTGGCAGTGTTTAGGTAGTGCCCATCCAGAAACGCTTTTGGGCATTAGCAAGTTTCCAATTCAGAAATGAGGATTTTTTGTCAACCTCGCAGATTGACGCCGAGATTGGCAAAAAAGACCATTTCTGGATGGAAACTAGCTACAAACCTTTCCGTTTTAAGGCCGGTTCCCATTGTGCTAAGCCTTACTCTCGCGATATTTTTTTGTTCCCGCTGTCATATTAGCAGTTTCATCCTTCACCGGATTGCAGTGATTCAATAAGGCTGTACGTATCAAACGGCTCTTGAATTTCGGGTTTTGATTTCACGCCGATGTATTTTCAAGCAGTTGGGGTTTGTATATTTCGGCGGGTGTCAAATTTTGTATAGGAATACTAGCAGATCCTGAGCCCTCGAGGTTTTATGCTTCGATAGAGTGTAAATTGTGTAACAGACGCCGTCTTCCTTGTTGATTTTTATTTGACGCTAATTTCAGCGACTCAAACGCGGATGGAGTTCCTTTACATGAAGTCAAAATTAGCGATAATAAGTATTTATTTGAACATAATTATTGTACTTCTAGCGATACTTTGTCTTTCTATTCTGATATCAGGTGGTTTTTCGTGGCATATAAATGGCATAAAGCTTAGTTTCAATAGCCTTATCAATCCTTTAGTGGCATTATTAATAGCCTTTATTTGCAGATTTATTTTGAGTATTGGAGCCGCCAATGGTCTCATTTTGATAACATCCATTTTGATAGCCCTCTTTGTGGGTGAAATCGCCCTTCGAATAATTGCCCCTCCAATGGCCCTGCCTCAACTAAAGAGTCTTTTCCAGCCTGACACTGAACTGGGTTACCGTATGATCCCACTATTAGAAGACAAAAATATCCGGACTAATTCCCATGGGTTAAGGGATAAGGAAAGGGATTGGGAAAAACCCGAGGGTGTCCTCAGACTGCTTGGCCTTGGAGACAGTTTCACATTTGGCTATGAGGTTTCTTCCTCTGACAGCTATATAAAACAACTTGAATCCCTTTTAAACCAAAATGGTGAAAAATGGGATGTGATCAATGCCGGGGTAACAGGGTATAATATGTGGCAGTACCTAACCTATTTTGAAAATATAGGTTATAGATATGCTCCTGATTTAATAACTATTGGCATCTATTTTGATGATTTTTTCGGAGAACCCTCTTCAGGCAGTAATGAAGTTAAAAGCGAGAGGAGATACCGCAGTTTCAGCTTTATTCGTCTAGCGAATTTCTGCAGGAATTTAGCAGATATTATAAAGTTCAGATACCGCTATCTTTATGACAGGAAATGGCTTAGAAGTGTTGACGAAAGGCAGGACTTTATTTCGGAGAACAAAAAATATCGTGATCTTCTGCGAGGAAAAGCCGATCCCGAGGTTTACAAGAAATTTGAATCGAGGCTTAAAAGAATTGTCAGCCTCGCCGGAGAAAAGGATATTCCTGTCTTGGTCATTTTCATACCTGATATTGCACAACTTCATAATCCGGAACTGCAGAAAATCAACCGGATAATATCTGAAATCTGCATAAGAACCAAAACAGAATTTATTGATATCACTAATGTTTTTGAGGAAGTCGACGATGTAAGGCATCTTTATCTATTGCCCCATGATGCTCACACCAGTACTTATGGCCATGAAATCATAGCAAAAGAGACATATAAAATAATCAAAAAATTATTCGAAGACATATTTATCGTTAACCAGTGCCCATCCAGAAACGCTTTTTGGGCACTGGCAAGTTTCCAATTCAGAAATGAGGATTTTTTGTCAAGATCAAGGAAATCAAGAGGTTGCG
>JAWLEN010000001.1:0-119764 GCA_041686095.1 Candidatus Aminicenantota bacterium | reverse complement strand
AGAAAGGCTTCTTCTTATTTGAGGACTCTGATTTTTACTTTTATTTCTTACAAAAGCAAGAAGTTGAGTATAAAAGTCGATGGAAAAGAATATCCTACTGATGAGTACTTGATAGGAGCTGTGTCAAATGGAAGTATTTTTGGCAAAGGAATGAAAGTAGCTCCGTTTGCTCTTCTTGATGATGGATTTTTGGATGTGATTTTGGTTAAAGGAATGGAAAAGTTTGAATTTTTCCTAAATGTTTGGAGAATCTATCAAGGCACTCATCTTTCTCATCCCAAAATAGAATTTTTGAGAGGCAGGAAAGTAGAGGTTTTATCAGAAGATGAAGAGGATGTGCTTATAGAAGCGGATGGAGAGCTGATAGGGAAAGCGCCTGCGACTTTTGAAATAGTGCCGAGCATTCTTTCAGTAAGGACAAATCTGGCAAACAAACCGAGAGCTGCTCAGGGGAACTAAAAAGAACGATCCTCTGTTCTTTTTCTGTGCTTTAAATAAAGAAAAATATTATTAGTGATGACGATTCTTCCGTTCTGGTCATAGTACTTATAAATTTTTGTTCTTCTCACTATAGATTTTTTCCCATAAGAAGATTTAACTTTTTCAATATATTCGATCGTTTCTTGATAAGGAGGAATTCCTTGATATTTTTTCACAGCCTCCTGACCTGCATTGTAGGCGGCAAGGACCAGATCTAGATTTTTTTGGTAAAGAGAAGAGAGGTCTTTTAAATATTTAGTTCCTCCCAACACATTGTCTTCTGGATCGTATAAATTACTGACTCCATATTGTTTGGCGGTTGAAGGCATGAGCTGCATCAGTCCTACCGCACCTTTGGGAGAAACCGCTCTGGGATTGTAGTTGGATTCCGCTTTTATGATGGAGTGAATCAAATCAGAGGGAAGCCCGTATTTAACAGCAGCTTTTGTGATGATAGAATCATATTTGTTTGGTCTAGAAGGATGAGAAAAACAGGGCCTATAAAGAAAACATACCCCTAAAACAATAATGAAAAGCCCTGATTTTTTGTTTTTGAATCCCATTTCAGCTTCTATTAAGTATAATAGCAAACTAAAAAAAATCAATCCCCTTTAGGGGTGATTTTTCTGTTTGAGTGCTGTTTTAATGTAAGCGATCCCTTTTTTAACTGCCTGATCGATTTTGTCAGGCTTGGTTCCTCCTGCTTGAGCAAAATCAGGGCGTCCTCCTCCCCCTCCTCCTATGATTGGAGCCATCTCATTTATTATTTCTTTGGCTTTTAAAGTATCTGTCATATCTTTGTTAACCGTAACAACCAATAAAACTTTATTATTAAAAACCGTTGATAAAATAATCACATCAGAGTTTGATTTTTGTTTCAAATTGTCTGCCAGGTTCCTGAGCTCCGAATTGCTAAGCCCTTCAATTCTTTTAGTCAGAACCTCAACTCCGTTAATTTCATGAGTGGTTTCTTCCTTTTCTTTGTTTTTCAGGTTTATTAGTTTTTGCCTGAGAGATTTGCATTCCTTCTCTTTTTGCTTTATGGATTCTTTAAGTTTTTCAATATGACCCATGAGCTCATTTCGGGGGGTACCGAGGGATTCCTCAATATCAGTTAACAGTTCTTCATTTTCTTGAGTGTATTCCAATGCGGATTTTGAAGTGACGGCTTCAATCCTTCTCATTCCTGCAGCCACGCTGCTTTCTGAAATAATCTTGAAAAAACCTATTTCACCTGTATTGTGGACATGAACGCCTCCGCATAGCTCTTTACTGAAATCACCGATGGTAATAACCCTAACCTCTTCACTGTACTTTTCTTCGAATATGGCGATGGCTCCTTGCTTGATCCCTTCCTCCAGTGAAGTTATTTTTATATTTACGGGGATGCATTCTTGAATTTTCTCGTTAACAAGGGACTCAATGCTTTTAATCTCTGATCGGCTTAAAGAGGAATAATGAGTGAAGTCAAACCGAAGTTTTTCTGGGGAGACTAAAGATCCGGACTGTTTTAGATGGGAACCAACCACATCTCTAAGAGAAGCATGCAGGAGATGGGTGGCCGTATGGTTTTTGCTGATGGCTTTTCTTCTTTTAACATTGACTTCAGCTTCAACTTTATCTCCCTTTTTCATGGTTCCTGAAATCACTTTTATCCTGTGAGAAATGATATCAGGAATGGGATAATAAGCTGATTTGACTTCTGCTGAAAATCCTGGATTTTTTATGACTCCAGTATCTCCGATTTGACCCCCGGCCTCAGCATAGAAAGGCGTGGAGTCTAAAAACACTTCTCCTTCTTCTCCTTGTTTGAGTTGATTGACCTCTGATCCGTGTTTGAGAAGAGTTAAGACTTCGGAATCAGATACGCTTTCTTTTTCATAACCCATATATTTAACATTGAGGTGCTTGAGTTTTTCATATTTTCTTCTTTTTTGATGCTCTGCATCTCCTTTCCAGGATTTTCTTGCGGTTTCTTTTTGTTTATTGAGTTCTTTATTAAATCCGGATTCATCTATTTCCATGTCTTCATCTTCAGCCAGCTCTTGGGAGAGATCCAAAGGAAAGCCGTAAGTGTCGTAAAGTTTGAACAATTTATCACCTGGAATGGTCTTTTTATTTTTTTCTTTAAGTTCCTTTATATAAAGGTCGAATGTTTTAATTCCTGAGGATAGAGTTTTGGCAAACCGTACTTCCTCTGATTGGCAGAGTTTGGATATGTAATTAGCAGAGGAAATTAATTCTGGATAGGCTTCTTTCATGATATCACTAACCACACCAACCAGTTTAAAAAGAAAAGCCTCTTCAAATCCAATCTTTTCTCCAGCTCTAAAAGCTCTTCTTATAAGCCTTCTCAGCACATACCCTCTTCCCTCATTTGAAGGCATAATACCATCATTTATAAGAAAGACTATAGCCCGGATATGGTCTGCTATCTTTCGTACAGATACATTTTTGGTTATTTCAGAAGTGAGTTCTTTTCCAGAAAGAGAGACCACGCTTTTAATAATAGGATAGAAAAGGTCGTTTTCGTAATTATCATTTTTGTTCTGAAGCACAGTGGCCATTCGTTCAAGCCCCATGCCTGTATCTATAGATGGAGCAGGAAGGTCACTTAGTTTCCCTTTTTCATCCCTGTTATACTGCATAAAAACAAGATTCCATAATTCAATGAAATCTTCACTCCCTGTCTCAATGAGTACTTGAGGGTCCTTGTTTTTTAAATCCTTGACTGATTGAAAGTGGATTTCTGAACAGGGACCGCAGGGGCCTGTATCGCCCATACTCCAATAATTCTCTTCTTCTCCCATATAAAATATTTTGTCTTTGGAAAGCCCTATGTTTTTTTTCCATATCTGGAAAGCTTCCTCATCCTCTTTATATACAGTCACATAAAGTCTATCTGGATCGATCTTATATTCTTCAGTGACTAATTCCCAGGCAAATTCAATAGCTTCCTTTTTAAAATAATCGCCAAACGAAAAATTACCCAGCATCTCAAAGAATGTATGGTGTTTGCTGGTTTTGCCGACTTGTTCTAAATCATTGTGCTTTCCGCTGACCCTCATGCATTTTTGTACTGAAGCGGCTCGTTGGTAACTTCTTTTTTCCAGCCCTAAAAATACATTTTTAAACTGATTCATTCCTGCGTTGGTGAAAAGAAGAGTGGGGTCGTCTTTAGGTAAAAGAGAAGAACTTTTTACAGTTTTATGATTTTTGGATGCAAAATAATCCAGAAATTTTTTTCTTATTTGCTGTGACTTCATTAACCTGACCTATTTATAAAAAATGACGATGTTTTCATTGTTATTCTATTTTTAGCGAGCAGAAACCTTGACTCGTGAATAATTCAGGCTGAAGATTTTATTCTTGTTACTCCTCTTCTTCTTCGAATTCGACTCTTTTCTCTTTTTGCATTTTAGAGAGTTCTTTTTCCATGTCTTCAATAGCAACATCTTGAGAGGAACGTATTCCCATCACTCTGAGCTTGAAGTTGTCTGGGCTGGAAGAATATTTGAGGCCTTGTTCATAAGAAATAAATCCTTCTGTGTAAAGATAGTATATGGACTGGTCAAAGCTCTGCATCTTGTATTGGGAAACCCCAGAGGAAATGGCGTCTCTGATAAGTCCTGTTTTTTCTCTGTCATTAATGCAGTCAGAAATGTAAGGAGTGTTGATCATGACTTCCACAGCAGGGACCCTTCCTTTTCCATCTTTTCTAGGAATAAGTCTCATGGAAATCACAGCTTTGGTTATACTGGAAAGCTGGAGTCTGACCTGTCGCTGCTGAAAGGGTGGAAAAATAGAAACAATACGGTTAATGGTTTCTGGAGCATCTGTGGTGTGGAGTGTGCTTAATACCAAATGGCCGGTTTCTGCAGCCAAAAGAGCGGTGTCTATGGTGTCTCGATCCCTCATCTCTCCAACCAGTATTATATCCGGATCTTCTCTAAGAGAGGCTCTCAATCCTCTAGCAAAAGAAGAGACATCCACGCCTACTTCTCGTTGGCTGATCATGCTTTTTTTGTCTCTATGAAGATATTCAATAGGGTCTTCAATGGTGATGATGTTTTCTTTTCTTCTTTCATTAATATGATTAATCATAGAAGCCAGAGTGGTGGTTTTTCCTGATCCCGTGGTTCCTGTGACCAGGACTAGGCCTCTGGTTTCTTCAGCAATATCTTCAATCACTTTAGGTAAATTAAGTTCTTTTATGAGTGCTACTTCCAAAGGAATGATTCTTAATACGATTCCATAAGAACCTCTCTGCTGGTAAATACTTCCTCTAAAACGGCCGAAACCAGGAAGACTATAGGCAAGGTCAATATCATGTTCTTCCTTGAGCTGCTCTTTTTGATAGTCATTGGTTATTTGTTCGGCAAGCTGTCTTGTTGTCTCCGGAGATAGTTTTGGATAACTGGTAAGGGTATTTAATTTTCCATGAATGCGGATGATTGGGAAATTGCCTGATTTTAAATGGAGGTCAGAAGCATCGTTTTCTATGGCGATTTTTAAAAGTTCATCTATATTCATTTTGCCCCCCGTAAATTTTTATACTTATTATTACCTTTATTTGTATAAATATGTCAACCATTTATTTATGTCTTCTCGTTCTCCATTAATATAAGCAA
This sequence comes from Candidatus Aminicenantota bacterium, assembly GCA_041686095.1. Lineage (GTDB taxonomy): Bacteria > Acidobacteriota > Aminicenantia > Aminicenantales > Aminicenantaceae > WJMT01. The sequence continues at coordinate 114,653 of JAWLEN010000001.1, read as the reverse complement.
AATATTCTTCCTGAAGCAATCTTGTTATAGGGCCTCTTTGACCGGTTCCGATTTTTATTTTATCTATAGAGCGGATGGGAGTTATCTCTGCAGCTGAGCCTGTGAAAAAGACCTCATCCGCAATATAAAGCATTTCCCGAGGGATGGAGTCTTCCTTTACCTCTATTCCTTGTTCTTCAGCAAGCTTGATGACTGAATTTCGTGTGATACCAGGAAGTATGGATGAAGAAAGAGGTGGAGTGTGCAGAACTCCGTCCATAACAGCAAAAATATTTTCTCCACTTCCTTCACTTATATGTCCATCATTAGTCAGAGCGATCCCTTCAACATATCCCTCTAAAACAGCTTCCATTTTAATAAGCTGTGAATTCATGTAATTCGCTCCAGATTTGGCAAGTGCGGGAAAGGTATCCGGAGCCATTCTTCTCCACGAGGAAACTCTGACATCCACTCCGTTTTTCAAAGCTTCTTCTCCTAGATACTGTCCCCACTCCCAAACCATTATAGCTGTGACTATTGGATTGGATAATGGATCGACTCCCAGGGTTCCATACCCCCGGAACACGATGGGCCTTATATAACATTCTTTAAATTTATTTATTTCTATAATATCTATGATGGCTTGATTGAGTTCTTCTTGAGAGTAAGGAATTTCAATTCGGTACATCTTGCAAGAATTATAAAGTCTCTTGGTATGGGCATCGAGGCGGAATATGGCTGTGCCTTTAGGCGTTTTGTAGCACCGCAGTCCTTCAAATAAGGAACTTCCATAATGAATAACATGGGAAGCAATATGAATATTGGCCTCTTTCCAGGGTATAACTTCTCCATTCATCCAAATTTTACTTTTTTCATCAAATGGACTCATTTATAACTCCCGTTTAATAAAAAGATATAATTTTTTTATGATGTTTATTTAAAAATTAATACTATCTAAATTATTATTTTAAGTCAATTTTCCTCTCCACAATAAGGACATTTTTTTGATTTATATGGAAGAGGTCTTCGGCAGTTCCAACACAGATGATTTATTTTGGTTTCTCTGGCTTGAATTCTTTTTCTGATGTCGATAAGTTCTGATTTTTCGACATCTTTTCCTTTGAAGTGTTCCAGGTCTTTTGATATTTCTTCAGCGCTCTGGTATCTATTTTCTATTTTTGGGGAAAGACATTTCATTATGATGAGGTCGATTTCTTTAGGGATTCGGCTGTTTTTTATTCGAGGAGGGGTGATCTTTCCCTGTTTGGCTTTTTCGAGAATTTTAAAAGGATCCGGGTCAAATATAGGGGGTCTTCCAAGCAGCATTTCATAAAAAATACATCCTATTGAATAGATATCAGATTGAAAAGTGGCCTTTCCTAAGAACTGCTCTGGAGCCATATAAGGAGGAGAACCGATTCGAGTGGAAGCATAAGGAAGCTTGTTTAACCAAGCGGATGTGCCAAAATCAGTTATTTTTATTTTATCTTCATCTTCTTGGATCATTATATTTGAAGGTCTGATATCCCGGTGGATTATTTTATTTTTATGAGCATGGGAAGACGCATCTGCGATTTGGGTTATATACTCAATAGCTTTCTCATATTTAATTATTCTCTCTTTTTCAATTTTTTTTTCTAAAGTCTTTCCCTTAATATACTCCATCACCATATAAAATATTTTGCCTTCTTTTTCAGCAGATATCATGCGGACTATGTTGGGATGATTGAGAGCGGCTTGAAGTCTGGGTTCTTTGAGAAGCTTGAAAAGTTCGACGGATTGTTTATGAGGGACTTTAATGGCTACTCTGATATTGAGCCATGTGTCTTCAGCTAAAAACACAGCTCCGAATCCACCGCTTCCTAAAGAACGGATGATTTTATATTTTCCGACTTTTTGACCCTGTATAAACATAACTAACCTGACCTATTCATAAAAAAATAGCGATGTGCTAATTATTATTTCATTTTCAACGATATACATGACTTTTTTCAAGAAGAATGACTGAAACATTTTTCATTTTTGCATTTATTATTTTAATCGCCATTTTTTACCTTACAGGCGAGCCAATCTTACTGCATCTGCTTCGTTACAATGCATTCGCAGTGAAGGACCACACCTTCATGCCTTGTGCCTTGCATCTGCAGCAACCTTGACTCGTGAATAATCCAGGCTAATCTATTTATAAAAAAACGTGCGATACAATGGACACACAAGCAATGGCAGCTGTTTCAGCCCTTAAAACGTTTGATCCTAGACTAACCGCCTTGTAACCATGTTGCACTATATCTTGTTTTTCTTTCTCTGTCCAGCCTCCTTCAGGACCTAATAGAATAATCACAGATTGAGAAGGTTTATATTTACTATCTTGTGAAATAAAAATAAAGTCTTTTAAATATATTCCTCCTTTTTCATCTAAAAATAATTTTATATCACCATTTTTTTTGTCTATAAAATTATTTAAGGAGACTGGTTTTTCTACTTTTGGTGGAGATGGTCTTCGGCACTGTTTTGAAGCCTCTAATACGATTCTGTTCCATCTATTTAACTTTTTTTCTAGTTTATCTGAAATGTTGATCACACATCTCTCTGTGATCAATGGAGAAAAGGAAAATATACCTAATTCTGTAGATTTCTGAAGCATAAGTTCAAGTGCTTTGGTTTTTATCAAGGAAGGGGCTAAAATGATCTTTACATTGGATTCTTTCCTTTGAGTTTTTTCCAATATAAGGAGATGAGTTTTTGATTTTTCTATTTTTTCAATTCGGGCTAAAAAATTCTCACCTTTTCTTGTGAAAAGAAAGACTTTGTCTCCTTTCTTTTTTCTGACCACTCTAGTGAGATGATGATGTTCATCACCAGTAAGTACCGCATATGGGATTTTTATTTGTTCTTTTTGAATGTAAAAACGATCCGAAGTCAATCTAGCCTCATAAATAATCCAGGCTGTGTCTAATGAAACATGCTTTTTATTTTATTTATGACATTATTATCCACAGAATCAATTGTTTCTCCTGTAGATTCTGCAAACTCTTTTAAAATTTCTTTTTGTTTTTTGTCCAGTTTTTTAGGAGTTTCCACTTTAACTTTAACCAGAAGGTCTCCATTTCGATGATTGTTTAGACTTTGAATCCCTTTCCCCTTTAGTTTCAGTATCTTTCCGGACTGAATTCCGCTGGGGATATCTAAGACTTCATCTCCCTCTAATGAGGGTATCTTAACCTTGGTTCCAAGGGCTGCTTTTGGAAAAGAAATGTTTATTTCACACAGAAGATCTGGGCCTTCTCTTTGAAAATATTTATGTTTTTTAATTCGAATAAGAACATAGAGATCCCCTCTGGAAGCCCCTTGTTCCCCTGCTTCTCCTTCTCCTCTAATTCTCAATTTCATGCCATCTTCAACTCCAGCGGGAATTTTAAAACTGACTTTTTTCTTTTTCTTTATCTTCCCGGTTCCTCCACATTCTTCACAAGGATCTGTGATAATGGTGCCGCTTCCTCCACATTGAGGGCACGTTTGGATTAATGAGAAGAATCCCTGTTGACGCCTCACTTTTCCTCTTCCCTGGCACATGGGGCATTCTCTTTTTTGGGATCCTGGTTTTGTTTTAGAACCCTGACAAGTGGGACAGGTTTCTGACCGGCTGATTTGAATTTCTCTCTCCACACCTGATGCTGCTTCTTCCAGATTAATCTTTACTTCTACAGCCAGGTCTCTACCCTTTTTTGGATATCTCCGGCTTGTTCTAGAGCCACCAAAAATATCTCCAAAACCAAAATTGAAAAAATTGCCCAGAATATCCTCAAAATCTTGAAATACGGAAGAATCAAAACCAGAAAAACCGCTGAATCCATCTCCTCTCAATCCTTGATGCCCATATCTATCATAAATAGACCTTTTCTCTGAATCCATGAGCACACTATAGGCTTCAGCCGCTTCTTTGAATTTTTCTTCAGCTTTTTCATCTCCGGGATTTTTATCCGGATGATACTGAAGAGCTTTTTTTCTGTAAGCTTTTTTTATTTCCTCACAGGTGCAGTTTCTGGATACTCCCAACACTTCATAGTAGTCACGTTTTGCCATTTTCAATTTCCTCTGAACCGATGTTTTCCTGTTCTTTTTTTGTTCTTTTGATGATCCTGTCCATTTCTTCTGTAGAGAGTCCAGAGGAAGACTTCACCTCAATTCTCTGTTCTCTCCCAGTAGTCATGTCTTTTGCCGATACCTGGACAATACCGTCTGCGTTTATCTCAAATGTCACATCTATTTGAGGAACTCCAGCTGGAGCTAAGCCAATTCCTAAAAGATTGAACACAGCGAGTGAGATATTTTTTTCAGCGTTTTCATTTTCACCTTGAAGCACATGGATTTTCACTCTTCTTTGATTGTCTTCCACTGTGGTGAACGACATGGTTTTTTTAGTAGGGATAGTGGTGTTTTTTTCTATAATCTTGGTGTATTTTTTGTTTTCAGTTTCAATACCCAATGAAAGAGGTGTGACATCAAGAAGCAGAATCAAATCTTTCATCTTTCTCTGAATGATCCCCGATTGGATGGCTGCTCCCATGGCAACAATTTCCTCTGGATTAATATGTTCTATGGGCTGTTTTTGAAAGTATTCAGTGATCATCCTCTTTAATAGAGGCATTCTTGTCTGACCTCCGACAAGCAGTATTTCATCTATATCTCCTGGCTTTAAATGGCTGCTTTCCAAAGCTTCATCTATATAGGGAAAAGTCTTTTCGACATAATCTTTAGTCAGTTCTTCTAATTGACTTCTGGTGATTGTCTTTTTTATGTGCTTAGAGCCAGATTTGTGTGAAAAAATAAAAGGAAGATTTATTTCACTCTCTGTGGAAAAAGAGAGTTCCCTCTTTGCATTTTCAGCGGCTTCCTTTATTCTCTGAAGTGCCAGTCCGTCTTTAGAAAGATCAATATCATTTTTCTTCATGAAGTCGTCTTTTATCCAATCGACGATTTGATTATCAAAATCTTCTCCCCCCAAAAACGTGTTTCCGCTGGTGGAGAGAACATTAAACACACCATCTTCGGTCTCCATTATAGATATGTCAAAGGTGCCTCCACCCATGTCATAAACAGCCACTTTCAGACTTTTTCTTTTGTTTAATCCATGGGCAAGACAGGCTGAAGTGGGTTCGTTTATCATTCTTAAAATATCAAGTCCAGCTATTTTTGCGGCATCTTTGGTAGCCTGCCGTTGGTGGTCATTGAAATGGGCAGGGACTGTGATGATGGCTTTGCTGATTTTTTCACCGAAATAGGATTCAGCACATTTTTTGAGATAGTTAAGAATAATGGATGATACTTCTTGAGGGCTTATGATATTAGACTGAATTTCCAGCATAACATCTCCATTTTCCGCTTCGGTGAGCTTGTACGGGACTCTTTCTATAAATTGTTTAAGCTCTTTAGATTCGTATTTTTTCCCCATGATTCTTTTTATGGCATAGATTGTATTTTGAGGATTGGTTATAGCCTGTCTTAATGCTGTATTTCCTATGAGCATCTTACCAGTACTTGTGAAGCTCACTACTGAAGGAGTGGTGGAAAATCCTTCCAGATTAGGAATGACTTTAGGTTTATCGCCATCCATAAAAGCAATACAAGAATAAGTAGTGCCCAGGTCGATCCCAATTATATGTTCCATGGTCAATTCTATTTTTTAGGAACCTTTACTTTAACCAAAGTGGGTCGAAGGAGTCTTTGATGGATCATATATCCTTTCTGAACGACTTCACTTATGGTCGGTTCTTTGACTTCCTCTGATTCCTCAGACATCAGAGCTTCATGGAAACGGGGATCAAATTTCTTCCCTTCTAATTCAATGGGCCTGATTCCATTGGTTTTCAATAGGTTTTCCAGTTGTTTATGAATGAGTTCAATCCCCTCTCTAAAATGTTTTTTATCTCCTTCTTCTTTTTTTTCTAAAGCTCTGTCAAAATTATCCAGGATAGAGATGAGCTCTCTAAATAATTCACTTAAAGCATATTGATAGAATTCATTTTTTTCTTTCTCTGTTCGTTTTCTTAGATTATCCTTTTCTGCTGCTTCTCTTAAATACTGTTCCTTTAATTTTTCATTTTCTGTTTCATATTCTTTTATCTTTTCTTTAAGCTTTTTTATTTCACTCAGGCTGATTTCCTTCTTTTTTTCTGCACCTTTTTCCTCGGTCTCAGTTTCAGGTTCAGACTTATCAGATTTCTTTTCTTCTTCGGTTATATATTCTATTTCGTTTTCATCTTTTTCTTTGACATCTGAATCGGTTTCATATTTTTTGTTCATTTTTCCTCCTCACTGACTATAACTGATGGTTTGACTGAGTTTTTTTGCCACAATATCCACAAGAGGGATGATTCTTTTATAGGGCAGTCTTTTGGGTCCAATGATGCCTAGCGAGCCCAGAACTTGATCTTCAGTTCCATAATGAGACATAATCAGGGAACATTCAGAAATATCAGGAAGCTCGAGCTCTGATCCAATGACCACTTTGACTCTGTCTAGACTGATGAAATCAGAGAGAAGTCTTGCCAGCTTGTTTTTTTCCTCGAAATTTCTGAATAAAGATATGAGTCTCTCCATATCAAAAAGTTCAGCTTTTTCCAAAAATTTGGATGTCCCCTGTAAATATATTTGGGATTCTCTTTGATCATTAAAATAAGTATCTAAAAACAAACCTAATTTATTGATGGAATCTTCAAATTTAATTCGATACTTAGGGGCTTCTTTCAGCAGATAATCTCGGATGTTGGTAAGATTTTTACCCCTAAAATTCAGATTGATGTATCTGGAAAACTTATTCAATTCTTCCTGGGTCAAAGAAACAGAGGTCATAACGATTTCATTTAAAACAATATTTGAAGAAGTGATGATTATGAGCAGGACTTTATCCTCACCTAATCTAATCAATCTGAGATGTTTGAATTCAAGCTTTGAGATCTGAGGGGATATGACAAATCCCATATTATCTGAACAGTCAGATAATAGTTTCGATGTTTTGTTTAAAAGTGTGTTGAAGTCATCCTTTTCTATGCTCATGATATCATTGGGAATGCTGAATTCATGTTGAGAATCAAAAGTTTCTTTCAAAATATAGTTTACATAATATCTTAACCCTATGTCAGTGGGAATTCGACCTGCTGCTACATGTGGTTGAGATAAGTAACCTTTTTGTTCCAGCCTCGCCATAATATTCCTGATCGTAGCAGATGATACAGAGATATTTTCATTTTTTATGATACAACCTGAGCTCACAGGCTTGCCAATCTTAAGATAGTTTTCAACAACTTTCCTTAAAATTTTCATGTCTTTTTCTGTTTTTTTCATCTGTATTTCTCTATTTTTTATAGCATTAAAGTCTGAAAATTGTCAACTTGATAGGCTCAAAATGGTCTTTTTATGAACAGTCAATTTTAGTTGATTCTTATCCCTGCGTAACCCACGACTTGATCAAAATCACCTGTCATATCTCCTGAGGTTTGATATTTAACCAGCGTGGCTTTAGATGCCCCCATTTGTTTGGCAGCAATAATGGCAGCGGCTGTAGGCTGGAAACCGCACATACTGATGTTTTCTTTTTTTACAGTTTCAACCAATTTTTTGGGGTTAAGATCAAGGATTTGGTCTATGGCCTTCTTATCTTTTTTTTGGGCAACTTCCTGTGTTTCTTGATGGCTCATATCAGTACTGGAGATAAGGAGTGTTTCTTTTCCCAGGGATTTTATACTTTGCGCTATGGCTTCTCCCAGACTTTCAAGGTCCTGGTAGTCAGCATAATAAGAAATGCAAATAGGAACGATACTGAATTCTTTTTTAAAAAACTGTAAAAACGGAAGCTGGACTTCTAAGGAATGTTCTTTCTTATGAACATCATCTTCTTCCTGAATGACATCTGCATGAGAGCTTATCATTTCTGCGAGTTCTTCATTGATCGGGATATTTCCTAATGGAGTGATCCACTCTCCTTTTTTCATTATGGCAATCCTTGAATCCATGTACACATGACTGGGGCCTAAGAGTACATAATTTTCAGGAAGTACGGTTGTGGAATAAACCATACCTGCCACCTTGCCAGAATAGACATATCCTGCATGAGGGGAGATAATGCATTTGGCTTTTTTCTTCGGGGCCTTTAAATCAACCATTTTTCGAATCATCGATTTCAAGTTTTCAGGATCAGATGGATAAAAGTAACCAGCTACATAGGGTTGTCTGATCATTTCCAATCCCCTCCTTTCTTTTATTTTACTCCACTATTTGTTTCAAATTCAATACCTGAATTTTTTAGTTCGCCAAGAATAGGTTCATAGATTTCTTGACTCACAGGTATCTGAACTCCTGTAATTCTTATTTTTCCATTTAAAATATTTTTAGCAGCTATGGCAAGCGGAAGCCCCACAGTCCTGGCCATAGCTGTATCACCATCAGGATTCCCATAATCCACAAGAGTGGATATTATTTCTTGGATGTGACGGTTTTCGTATTCCGCGGTTATCCTGTGCTGAAGAATGATCATATCTCTCTCCCCTTTTTGATAGCTCAGCTTTTTCTCCATCAGATTAACCAATATATCCAATGGAGAACTCTTTTTTAGAGGCAGAGGTTGTTTTTTGAAAAAACCCAGCCAATCCATGCATTGAATGAAGACTGAATCTCTTTTTATGTCCAGGTAAGAAGCAAGGTCAGTTTTTATATCATGTTTTGCAGCCAGTCCGGTTATTTTTCTGAGAAAATCAATCTTATTTATCTCTCCCCAGTATTTGCTTTCTTCACCAAGTAGCCCTGTTTTAAGTGCCTGATGCATGAATGAGCACCATCCTTTATACCTCAGTGTACCCCGCATCAAGGTTTGAGTGTCCTGGATTTGATAAAGGTCTATATAAGGAAGTGAATTTCTATTTGGATATCCTTCCAAATCCCCGACTTCTGGTATATGAATGAGGGTGGGATCTTGGAAAAGCTTTTCCGCAGGAATAAAGGTTTTTTTGTGGCTTTTAAGATACTGGGCTGGATTTTTTCCAGCTAATAAGACACCTCTGGGACTCCATGAGAATTTATATCCAAATGGATTTGTATTTGCCTCTGGAGCTGGAAGCCCTCCGCAGTAAGATATAAAACTCAAAACAGTTCCTCTTTTTTTCTTTATTTGATTGATAATTCTCAAGGCTTCCATATGATCAATGCCGGGGTCCAACCCTATTTCATTGAGAAGAAGAATTCCTTTTTGCTTGGCTTCTGAATGAAATTTTTGCATGGATTCGCTGACATAAGAGGCTGTTATCATGTTTGTGTTGAGTTCAAGACAGTGCTTGGCTATTTCTGGATGAAATGTATGTGGCAGAATACTGATAACTATATTTGCTTTGGATATCAAGTCTCTGGTTTTTTTCTTGTTTCTGATGTCGAGATGAACCGCTTGGGTATGGGATGATTTTGCCGACAGATTTTTAGCTTTGTTAAAGATTTGATCCGCAATGGTCAGCTTTATATTAGATTGATGTTGGAGATATTTGATTAAAGGCGGAGCCACAGACCCGGCCCCCAGCACCAAAACATTTTTATTCATTTCATATGTCCTGTTATATAAATTTTTCCATATACTTATAATCAGCTGTGAATTCACCTTTATAGAGGATCACAGCTTTTTTGACAGGCCCGGGAAGGTTGCAATTATTAAAATCATGTGAAAAATCAGCATTGACAATTCCTGGTATAAATGGTTTCAGAGCTTTGCTGAAAAAAACAGATGATTCGTAAGGTATCTCAGCGGGAAGGTTGTCAATGCTCATCACAGCCACTCCCCTGCCGTTTGATTCATTGTTTACTTTTTCTGATAAAGGGTCATAAATGTAAAATGGGTTGTCCGGAGTCATGCTGAATTTAGTGCATTCTATAGAACCGTTGATCTCAAAGGATATATCTCCTATAACCTTAAGGTGCGGTTTTTGATTCGAATTAAACAATGTCTTAAGGTCAGAAATTCTGATAAGTTTTGGATATTTGGGTTCCCAGTATATGCAGTTAACCAAAATAGTTAAATAAGGAAGATAATTTGAAAATTTAGATTGATACTTTTCTGGATGTTTGTAATAGTCCTGAAGTCTAAATTTATGGGTGTCGTTAATGGGTTCCACCATATCTTTTTCTTTAAAAACCACTTTATAAAGTCTGTTGTTTTTATAGTTTTGGCTGTTGATGAATGCTTCTAAATTTTGGGCTTTGATTTCTTGGTGGGGCAAAATATCAAATATTTCTTGAGCTCCTTTAGCCGTGTTCCCATAACCGGAGAATCCACAAACAAGAGGAGTCAGATCTGTATTCAATCCTTTTTCTTCAATTCTGGTGCCTATTTTCTTGATTTCCTCTTTAGCTTGATCCAAGCTATTGTATTCAAAAGGCTGTTTCAATCTGTAGAAAGGATTTTTGTCATCTTTTTCATTCAGCTTCTGGCGCAGGGCATAAAGAGTTTCGATCATGCCTGATTGGCCGGCTTGAATTCCGAAAAATATCAATCTTCTTCCCTTTTGATCGGTGATTTTTTCATAATCAATAAGAGTGCAGTTTAATTGTTTTAATTTCCTTAAGAGAAGCATATTATGAGGCTGACCTTTCGTGGTATGAGAGAAAAAAAGATATATTTTATTCTCTGTAATAAGGTCGAGCGGAATTTCTTTTAATGCCAGGATGATGGAGCACTGTTTGATATCGTTAACCAGTTTGATCTGGTTTTTTCTGTATTCACTATCCTTAAAGATTCGTATTTTTGAGGATTGAACACAGATATTGACTCCATACTTATTTTTCAAATATATTGCGTGAGAAGGAATCAAGGGAGTTCTTTTTTCCCACTTATTTTTATCCTCTCTTCGAATACATAACAAACATTTTGAGTCTAGCATTGATTTGTGTACCTTATTGTTCTCAACCTGAATTATCCAAGTTGAATTTGAACTGAATTAAGTTTGACAAAAAAATTATGTCACAATAGCAGATGTCGGTCAATAAACAATATCACTTAGAAAGCATTTCCAATACTGTGATACAGGTGAAGTATAATGTTTATTAAGGGGAGAGGGCAAGGGATGAGGAATCCCCTGTGAGGGCGGAGCGGGCATGGTTCCTCTTTAGAGGAGAGCGAAGCCCGAACCGGGAGAGAGATTCATCGCTGGTGAATCGAGCGGGTGATGAATCCCTTGCCCTTCCCCTTATCTGTCAAATAAACTCTAAAACGGTTTTAGAAATGACTCCCTTCACTTATTGTGGTTGATTTTGTATGGATAATTTTCGATAATAAATAACACAATCATGATTAAATTCTATAACACACTCTCAGGAAAAAAAGAGATTTTTAAGTCTTTAAAGCCAGGAAAAGTCAAGCTCTATACCTGCGGGCCCACTGTATATGATTATGCTCATATTGGAAATTTCAGAGCTTATCTTTTCGAAGATATTTTGAAAAGGTTTTTGATTTATATGGGTTATGAAGTCAAACATGTGATGAATATAACTGATGTTGATGACAAGACCATAAAAAAAGCAAACTCAGAAGGAAAATCATTAAAAGAGGTGACAGAGAAATACATCAAAGCCTTTTTTGAAGACATAGATACCCTGAATATACTCAGGGCTGATCATTATCCAAAAGCCACAGAGCATATCAAAGAAATGGCCCACATGGTCAAAGTATTAGTCCAAAAAGGATACGGATACAAAAAAGATGGATCCTATTATTTTGATATTTCAAAATTCAAAGATTATGGGAAACTGTCAAAGATAAACAAAGATGAACTGAGAACAGGAGAGAGAGTGGAGTCAGATGAATATGAAAAGAAAAATGCCCATGACTTTGCTTTATGGAAAGAAAAAAAGTCCAATGAGCCTTATTGGGATACTGAGATTGGTCAAGGAAGACCTGGATGGCATATTGAGTGTTCGGTTATGAGTACAAAGTATCTTGGGCAGCCGCTTGATATTCACTGCGGCGGTGTTGATAATATTTTCCCTCATCATGAGAATGAAATTGCTCAATCAGAAAGCTATGCGGGTAAAAAGTTTGTTCATTACTGGCTGCACTGCCGTCATTTGATTGTAGAGGGAAACAAGATGTCCAAATCCAAGGGGAATCAATACACCTTAAGAGACCTTATAAAAAAAGGAATAGACCCGGTGGTTCTCCGATATCTTCTTTTATCCACTCATTATAGAAAAATGCTTAATTTTTCTTTTGATACGCTTGATCAATCCGAGTCTTCTCTGGAAAGGATTAAGGATTTCCTTTATGAACTCAAAACCCGTTCGTTTAAATCAGGCAAAAATCATTTTGTTAAAAAATTAATTAGTAAAGCAGAAAAGAAATTTGTGGAGAGCCTCAGTGATGATCTTAACATTTCCAAGGCTTTGACTGCTGTTTTCGAGCTCATAAGAGATATTAACAAGCTTGTAGTGGAGAACCAAATATTTGAGAGCGACTCAGAGATGATCCAGTCAACTTTTAAGAAGTGGGACAGAGTTCTAGGAATCCTTCCAGGAAAAGAGGAGGAAAAACTAGAGGATTCCGTAAAGAAAAAAATAGAGTTGAGAGAAAAGGCAAGAAAAGAAAAGAACTATGAACTAGCTGATCAAATAAGAGATGAATTGCTGGAAAAGGGAATTATCCTAGAGGATACTAAAGACGGAGTGCGCTGGAAGAAAAAGTGAGCCTCCCCAATAATATCACTCCTTATGAATTAGGAAAATTGGGAGAGAAGTTTGCCATTGATTATTTAAAGAGGAGTGGATACAAAATAGCACAGAAAGGATTCCGACTTTTTAGAGGAGATATCGATATCATTGCTTATGATAGAAAGGTTCTTGTTTTTATCGAAGTCAAAACCCGAAGGGGAAATCGGTTTGGTCTTCCCGAAGAGTCTGTTCATCCCTCCAAACAAAAACAAATCAGAAAAATAGCGCAGGGATTTATTTCTTTGAATAAGCTGGAAGAAGAAGAATGTCGTTTTGATATTTTAGCTTTAGATTATAATGAGAACAAAGGTTTTAAAGTAACTCACTTCAAGGACGCCTTTTAACCTGGGATGTTCATAAAAAAGGCCGATATTTTTTATAAAAAAATAAATATTATGTGTGTATAATAAAGTGAATACAATGAAATTTGCAAAGATGTCAGCAGCAGGGAATGATTTTATTCTTTTTGACAATCGAAAAAAAATTTTCAAAGGAGATGAACAAGATTATTTCCGTCATATATGCCAGAGGCGTTTTTCTGTAGGAGCTGATGGAGTCATGCTTTTCGAGCAAAGCTTATCATCTGATTTCAAGTACCGTCATTTTAATTCAGACGGTCAATCTGTACCCATATGTGGAAATGGAGCTCGAGCCATCTGCAGATATGCCTATTTAAAAAAAATAACAGGCAAAAATATTGTTTTTGAAGCCAATGGAATCCTCTATCATGGATATTGTTCTGGAAATGAAGTAACTGTGGACCATCCCAAGCCTTTGGACATTCGGACACAAATCGGAATTGTCAAGGAAGATTTTTTTGAAGAGGGAGGTTTTCTTTTAATCGGAGTTCCTCATTTGGTCATTTTTTGTGATAATATCCAGAAGATCGATGTTCATGAATATGGTAAGAAATACAGATCTCATCATTTATTTGATCAAGGAACTAATGTTAATTTTGTACAGATCATGGAAAAAAATACTTTAGAAGTGAGGACTTTTGAGAGAGGAGTCGAAGGTGAAACTTACTCTTGCGGAACCGGGGCCATGGCATCCGCTTTGATTTCTCATTTATCAAAAGGGATCAAGAATCCTGTTAAAGTCAGAACTAGAGGAGGAAAGCTCACTGTCAGTTGGGACAAGGGATTCAATCCATTATATTTAAGTGGAAAAGCCAAACTGATTTTTGAGGGTCGATTTATAGAGAAATAGGCCCTTTGATTTTCCTTACTATTGATTCATCGTTGCAGTGTTTAAAAATTTCACTGACCCTTTCTTTGAAAACAGGATGGACTAGAGTTGAGGCAATCTCTAAAAGAGGCACCAGGACAAAATTTCGGTGAGCAAGCTCTTTGTGTGGGATCTCCAAATTGTTGTTTTTTATCAGTCTGTCTTCTAGCATGAGTATGTCTATATCTATGGGTCTTGGATTGTTCATCCCATGCAGAGTTCTGCCCATGCTTTTTTCGATTTTTTTTATTTTTTTAAGAAGCCGGCTTGGTGATAATTGGGTCTGGGCTTTCACGACGATATTCATGTACCAAGGCTGTTTTGCTCCTCCAAAAGGCTGGGTTTCATAAACAGAGGAGATTTTTTCTATATATATTCCTTGATTTTGGAGTTTTTTGAGAGCTTGGGTTAAATTTTTCTCTCTTTGCCCCAGATTGCTTCCTAATCCCAAATAATATTCCATTTTCGCCAGCTAAAGGTTAGCTTTCTATCAGTCCGAATCTTTTAAAAACTCTTAATACAGATAAAGTCACCCATAAATGGTCTTCTAATTCAGCACCTTTATAGCCAGCTTTCCAAAATCCCTTAGGGAGTTGAACTCTTAATAACCATTCTAAGGAATTCTTGATTTTCTTATTTTCCGTGGTGTAGTCCATTTTTGAAAGGGAGTCAAGGCTGCTTAATATGTTTGTAGACCAAAAAGGATAAGACAACTCTTTCCAGTGATCAGCGTTTTTCCTGTCTTCATATTTATCTTTTTTATGAAACCTTTTTAACAGCATCTCAGCAGCAACTTTGGTATATTTACGATTTACCCAGGATCGAGAGGCCGTTAAGGCCCGAAGCACAAGGCCTGTTACAGAATGGGAGTAAGGCTGCGTCTTGTCACCTTTTATGGGAGTTAACCAATTTTTAGGATTGTTTTCATAGCGTTCCTTGAGTTTTTTTTCACTGATGGTTTGATAAGGTATGGCCCACCCTCCATCATCCTGTCTGTTTTTTATCAACCATCTGTATCCTTTTTGAACATTTTTATTTTCATCCATGCCAAATAAGCATAATATTTCAAGAGTTAAAGCATGATAATTGGGAGCATATTCATAAGGATACACTCCTCTGAAGTCCCCTTCCCTGCTTTGTGTTGAAAAGAAAAATTCAGCCAGTTGTTGTATTTCTTTATTTTTTCCCCTGCATCCGAAGTCATAGAGCTTAAATGAGTTCTGCAGAGTTTCAATAAAATAATGAGTTTTTTCCCATTTGGGATTGTTTGAATATTTTTTTTCACACCATCCTCCGTTAGGCCTTTGCTCATTTAATATTCGAATTCGTGACGCATATTTTTTAAGGTTCTTGTATTCCCGGTCTATGGGGACTTCCAAAATATCTTTTTTTAACCAGTATAAAATAGGAAGATTTCCTCTGGCTAGTAAAAATTCTATAGCTTTATTTAGTCTTTTTTTCATATGGTTACATCCTGAATTTATTATGGATTTTCAATTTGATTCCTGGTCAGCCTGGATTTTAAACATAAATTATCTAAGAAGGCTCCTGATTAAGAATAATGCAGAGAAATTCGAGCGGTTTTTTATATGGATTCTTGAATTGATGTTTCTCATTATTGTTTATAAAAACACTATCTCCTTTAGAGATAATGATTTCTTCACCGGATTCATTAATGACTATACCCTTGCCTTTTTCTATTCTGACCACATGTTCAAAGTCATGAGTGTGATGAGGAGTGGATCCTCCAGAAGTGACTGTAAAACGCCTCATAATGATATTGTTAGATCCATCTTCAGGACCAATCAAAACTTTTTTCTGAACATTATGAACATTTTCATCTTCCAAATGTTCTATTTTGATTTCATTGTCTCTCTTTTTGATCATCATTCATTCTCCTTTACCAGGGCCGTAAATGATTATTCCTGGTAGTTTGCCGGTCTCTGTAGAAATCTTTTTGTTCCTCCCTCAAATGCCCAGGAAGGAAAACTGCTGGAAAATCCAGAGCTGGTAGCTGTAATAAATCCAGGAGCAACTATAAGACCTTGGGCATCAATGATTTCAGTTGCTTCAGAGGCTTTGATGGAGCCTATTTTAACTATCTTTCTACCTGATATTCCGATATCTGAGATAAAGGAGGGCTTTCCTGTTCCATCTATAATGGTCCCGTTTTTTATGAGGATATGATAGTGGTTTTCAGAGACACCAGAGTTTATAAAAAACAGGAGAAGAGAAACAAGAAAAATATTTATAAAACGAAAAATGGCTTTTAAAGCCATCCCAACCTCCTTATATTTTAAGAGTTTATAAATTTTAATGCATAACATCGACTCATGTCAATTTATGTTAAAAAATGTTGATTTAAACTCAAGTTAATTGTAATTTAATATACATGATTTTCTATGAGTATAGTCTAATTATATCATTTATTCTTCAAACACAGGGAGCTTACAAATGGATAACCTGATATATTTGGATAACGGCTCCACCTCTTATCCAAAACCAGATGAAGTTTACAATTTTATGGATCATTTCTATAGGAATTTTGGTGGCAATCCAGGGCGGTCAGGATTTGACTTGTGCCTGGAAGCTGGAGAAATCGTTGAAAAAACGCGCAGACTTCTCACTCAATATTTTAATGGAAAAAACCCCAACCGATTGTGTTTTTCTTATAATTCCACAGATGCGTTAAATTTAGTTATTTTCGGAATGTTAAAAAAAGGTGCTCATGCAGTCACCACTACTCTTGAACATAATTCTGTACTGCGGCCTCTTTACCATCTTCAGAAATACAATGGAGTCGAAGTCGATTATATTGGTTTTGATAAGAATGGATTTGTTGACCCTGATGATTTCCCTAAAAAGTTCAAGAAAAACACCGAACTAGTGGTGGTTAACCACGCTTCCAATGTTCTGGGAACTATTCAACCTATCCGAGAAATTGGGCGGTACTGCAGAGAAGCAGGAATTCCGTTTGTGATTGATTCTTCTCAGTCTGCAGGGAAGATCCCTATTGATATTCAAGATTTGAATGTGGATGTGGTGGCTTTTACTGGACACAAATCTTTTCTTGGTCCCACAGGAATAGGAGGGCTTTACGTGAAAGAAGGGGTCAAAATTAGGCATACTCGGGCCGGGGGGACAGGGATTCGTTCAGCAGAAAGAACACATCTGGATGAATATCCATACCGGCTGGAGTACGGAACATTGAATACATTGGGTGTGGCTGGTCTTTATGCAGGGTTAACTTGGGTGCTTGAAAAAGGCCTGGATGAATTACACAGACATGAGATGAATCTCATAAAAAAACTCAGAGATGGACTTAGAGAAGTCAAAGGAGTGACCCTTTACTGCCAGAACGATCTCAATAATCATATTTCCCTCCTCCTTTTTAGCATAAAGGGTTCCAAGGCTTTGGACGTAGGAGCTAAGCTTGATACAGACTTCAACATAGCTTGTCGCGCCGGTCTTCATTGCGCTCCATTGGTGCATCAACAGATCAAAACAGCGAATACCCAGGGAGCGGTCCGTTTTGCTGTGGGCCCTTTTAATACAGAGGAACATATTGAAAAAGCGGTTACAGCGGTTAAAGAAATCGCCGAATCCCAAAAGTGAATATATAGTTATAACACTCTTGAAATAGAAGTTTTTATTTTTTAAAATATAAATGCTAATTCATATGGCTAAAGTGATCATAATATATTTGAAAATTGTGGGAATAAAGGGAGGAAATTATGTCTAGAATCACTTTTTTTATCGTTTTTTTTACAATCTTCTGTTTTTTAGGACTTCACGCTGATCAGGACTTTGAACAGGATATTATTCCAACTTCAGAAGGCGATCTCAAGATGACATTTATAGGACACGGAACCTTGATGTTTGAATTTGATGGAAAAATCATCCATATAGACCCAGTGGGTCGATACGCTGATTACAGTCAAATGCCCAAAGCTGACCTTGTTCTCATCACCCATCATCATGGAGACCATCTGGATCCAGAGGTCTTGAATATGATATGCGGTGAAGAAACCAAAGTGGTGCTGGCTGAAAAATGCTTGGAGCAGTTTGACAGAGGAATCGTGATGCATAACGGGGATGAAAAAGAAGTCAAAGGAATCAAAATAAAAGCCATCCCCGCTTATAATATCGAGCACATGAGGAGCGAAAACACACCTTATCATGTTAAAGGTGAAGGCAATGGTTATATTTTAGAGTTGGGAGATAAAAGAGTCTATATTGCCGGGGACACAGAGAACATTCCAGAAATGAAATCTTTAAATGATATAAATATTGCCTTTTTGCCCATGAATCTTCCCTACACCATGACACCGGAAATGGTGGCTGATGCAGCCAAATCTTTCATGCCGCAAATCCTCTATCCTTATCATTATGGTAATACAGATCCTCAAAAACTGGTGGAACTCCTTAAGGAAGTTGAGGAAATTGAAGTCCGCATAAGAGACCTTAAATAATCTTCTCTCTCGGACTATTTCTTGTATGGTTCAATATGCACCACCACATCTATGATCTCTGGACCTTTTTCTAAGAGGACTTTTTTTACAGATTCTACCACTTTATGGCCTTTCTCAACGGTCATGTTCGCATCAACTTGGATGTGAAGGTCAACAAACCATCCTGAGCCCATCTGCCGACTCCTGACTGCATGAACGGATTTGACTTCTTCGACGGAGTGGATTAGTGACTTAATAAATTTTTTGTTTTTTTCTGAAAGTCCTGTTCCTATGATCTCCAATAATGAAGGTTTGAAAAGTTTATAGGCTGCATAGAGAATAAAAAATGAGACTAAAAGGGCTGTCACCTGGTCTAAAAAGGCTAATTTTTCATCGATGAGAGTAACCAGAATAGCCACTCCAACCGGGATGGAACTTAAGGCATCTGTCCGGTGATGCCAAGCATTGGCAATAAGGGCTTTTGACTTTTCTTTTTTTCCTGTTTTTAAAGTCAATCTATAGAGAATTTCCTTGGAAATAATAGATATCAGAGCTCCTATAAAAGCGATGAATTGAGGAGGCCCTTTGGATTCTCCTTTGAGGCTTAAAATGGCATTATATCCCAAGGAAAAAGCAGCAATAAGCAAAATAACGCATATGATTATGGTTATGATGGTTTCAATCCTCCTGTGTCCGTAAGGATGGCGTTCATCAGGTGGTTTTGACCAGAACTTTACACCTAATATAATAGAGATATCTGTTGTGAAATCCGATAGAGAGTGAAAGGCATCAGCTGTCAAAGCCTGACTTTGACCAAATATACCCAATAATAATTTTATTATGAAAAGGAAAATGTTAACAATCAAGCCTATGATGGAGATTCTTCTTACGTTTGATTCGTAATCAGAACCTATTTGATGGTTTGAGGTCATGATATTTTTCTTAAGGAGAATAAATCAGATATTTTTCTCTCTTTTGTTTAAATGACACAAGCTCTTTTTGATAGGAATCTGTTATTTTTTTGATTGAAGTTCCTTTGATTAAAGCTTGTCGTATTTGATCTGTCCCCATTATTTTATCAAAATACTCCTCATGAAATCTGAAATGCTCAGGATATTCTTCCCTAATGGTTTTAATAATCCAAAGCGTACATTCGAATGGTTTGAAAAAGTCTCTGTCTGTTATATAGATCTGAGAGCCTCCGCACAATTTTCCTTTATATTTTGACATCACGGGTTTAAACCAGGCTTCTCTAAAGCCCACTCCAGGCAGGTTCAGAGAGTTAAGAATTTGAGTGAGATGATTGGCCTCAATCCAGGGAGCCCCGAACAATTCAAACGGTTTTGTGGTTCCTCTGCCTTCAGATATATTAGTTCCTTCCAGATAGACCTGTCCAGGATAGACCATGGCTGTATTCAGAGTAGGCATGTTAGGTGAAGGGATCACCCACGGCATTAAAGTCTCATCATACCACATATCTCTTTTCCAACTCTTCATGGGAATAACTTTTAAAGTAACTTTTTTTTTAAAAAAAGAATCATTAAACAAAAGAGCTAATTCGCCTATAGTCATGCCATGTCTTACCGGGATAGGATAAAGGCCCACAAAAGAACTGAACTCGGGATATTTCAACACAGGGCCTTCTAAATCAATACCATTTATGGGATTTGGACGGTCAAGAACAATAAATTCAATGTTATTTTCAGCACAGGCCTGCATACAAAAAGCCATGGTGGCGATATATGTGTATATTCGGGTGCCTACATCTTGGATGTCGAATATCATGACATCCAGTTTAGAAACCATTTGTTTATTAGGTGCTTTTTCTTTGTTTTGTGTATCAAAAGAACGCATGTATTCATCGATGTGGGTGATCATATTGTCATCTGGTTTCATGGTTTGACCATAAAGGCTGAACACAGGAAGATGATAAATTTCATCCATATAAAAAGGCACATATTCTCCTGCTTGAGCGTTTCCTCTGACTCCATGCTCTGGACCATAAAGAGCAGTCAGGTTGATATCCGGGTGCTGGAATAAAAGCTCAATATCTGTTTTGAGATAAGTGTCCACTCCAGTAGGATTTGTAACCAGGCCCACTCTTTTTCCTTTAACCAGATCAATATGTTTTTCTAAAAAAACCTCAATGCCAGGTTTCACCTGTGAAGAGTTCGGTTCAGTTTTTTCGCAGGAGACAAAGTTTAAAAGAATCACTGCTGAAACAAAGAGATAAAGGGCAATCTGTCTGTTAGTGGATAAAGCCCGAGAACTTTTTTTCATCCTTTTTTCCTTTATGTTTATCCAAGAGGCAAACTCACATGGAAGGCCGTGCCTATTCCAGGTTTGCTTTCAACTTTGACTGTGCCTTTATGTAGATGAACAATGTGTTTCGCTATAGAAAGCCCCAATCCAGTCCCTCCCACATTCCTTGAACGAGATTTGTCCACCACATAGAATCTTTCAAATATTCGCGGTAAATCCTTCTCAGGGATACCGATTCCTGTGTCCTTTAACGTGATGTCAATTTTAGAATCTGTTCTTTTTGCAGATATGTCTATGTTTCCTTCTTCAGTGTATTTCACCGCATTATCTAACAGGTTTATGATCATTTGCTCTAATTTGAAAGAATCCCCTTTGATTAAAGGGAGTTTTTTTTCTATGTCTATTTTTATATCCAAGTTTTTTTTCTCTATTTTTTGATTGAATATCTTCACAACTTTTAAGATCAGCTCTTGGATATCAACATTATCTTGGTTTAATTCAAATTCGTCTGATTCTACCTCGGAAATTAAAAGCAGATCTTTGACTATATTTATCAGCCGATCTGTGTTCCGTAGGGCTGTATCCAAGTATTTTTGCTGGGTTTTATTCAAGCCTTCTATGGTTTCCAGATACCCTTTTATGGCCGTGAGAGGAGTTCGCAGTTCATGAGAGACATTGATCACAAAATCTTTTTTTATTTTTTCTAGATTCTTTTCTTTGGTGATTTCATGGAAAGTGATCACCATCTCATTTCGTGTCTCAAGATAATTAGCGCTGCACAGGTACACACTTCCATCAAAATTTATTTCCTTGACTTGAGTTTTATGATCTTTTTTTAATTCTGAAACGAGGCCTTTAAACTCATTCATACGGATAAACTCCCAGTAAAACTTTCCTTCTGGGCTCCTGTTTTTAATCATTGTCTTAAAATTCTCATTACAGAAGACTATTTTTCCTTTGTCATCCAGGGTTAGAAGTCCTTCCTCCATAGTTTGAAGAATACACATGAGCTGTTCTTTTTGGGCATTCAGGTCATCAAATAATTGGCTTATCCGCTCTGTCATAGAATTAAAACTTTCAGCAAGCTGCTTGAGTTCCCCTCTCTTTTTTATAAGAACTTGAACATTCATTTCGCCGGAAGCGGTTCTCTGGGCTGCTTCTCTTATTTTTTTTATGGGTTTGGTTATGTTGCGGGACAATATATAAGAAGCAACGAGCGACAGGGTGATCAGAATTAAGACAAAAAAGACCACATCCCTTCGTAAGTTGAAAAACCAGAGATTTATTCTTTCAAAATAAAGACTGAGTCTCAAAACTCCTGAGATCTGACCTCCGATCCTTAAAGGAAGACCAATATACAGCATTTTTTCCTTTACAGTGCGACTGAACCGAACAGATTTTCCAATTTCCCCAGTATAGGCTCTGATGATTTCGGGCCGGTATCTGTGATTTTCCATTAATAGGGGATCATTATCAGAGTCAGCCACCACTTTTCCCTGAAGGTCTATGACCGTGATTCGGGTGTTGATTTTTTCGCCTAAATCTTTGGCATAGGAATCCAATTGATTTAATTTATTTTCTTTAAACAATTGGATGACTTCCGGCTGTATGGTATGGCCCAAGTCCATGAGCTCTTGGGAGAGAGTATCTATATGAAATTTTTTTTCAAAGACATGTGAAAAAATAATAATGAGCAAACCTAGGGTTAATATGATTAAGGCATATCTCCCGAATAGTTTTAAGAAAATTGTTTTTTTCATATTTCCAGTTTATATCCCACTCCTCTTACATTCTTAATCAATTTCGCCTGTTTTCCCAATTTCTTTCTTAGGTGCCTGACATGAACATCCACCGTTCGATCCAGCACAGCTTTTTCTATTCCCCATAAATAATCCAATATTTTTTCTCTGGAAAAAACCCATCCTTTTTTTGAAGCCAATAATTCAAGTATTTTAAATTCTGTGGTGGTCAGGTTGATTTTGTATCCTTTAACCCAGACTTCGTGTTTGGATCGATCTATTAAAAGTGAATCCCCTACTTTAATTTTATCCATCTCTTTGCCTTCCTTCGGTCTTCTTAACACAGCTTTGACACGGGCAATGAGTTCTCTTGGAGAAAACGGTTTGGTCACATAATCATCGGCTCCCAGTTCTAGACCTAGTATTTTATCCATTTCTTCGCCTTTAGCTGTGAGCATGATGATGGGTATTTCACTTAATTCTGGATTGCTTTTTAAGTCTTTACATATTTCAAGCCCATCTATATCCGGAAGAAGAAGATCCAGAATGATCAGATCTGGTCTATGACGGGATAAAAAATCATAAAACTTATTCCCAGATAAAAAAGTTTTTGCCTCAAACCGGGCTTTTGTTAAGTGGACCCTGACCAGTTCAGCTATATCTGGTTCATCATCCACCACTGCAATAAGTTTGTTCATAAACTGATTTTACTTGTAAATTCACAGAGACTCAATAAATATTTAATATTTTATGAGGTATATTACGTGTGGGAAGGAACTGGCTCCTCGGGAGGGATTTGAACCCCCAACCTAGTGGTTAACAGCCACCCGCTCTGCCGTTGAGCTACCGAGGAGTCAAAGAACCTATTTTATAGCAAAAAACGCCAGGAATAGCAACTTTTATCTATTGAATGTAAGCATTTCCAAAACCGTGATAGGGTTTACTTGACAGATAAGGGGAGAGGGCAAGGGATGAGGAATCCCCTGTGATGGCTGAGCGGGCATGGTTCCTCTTAAGAGGAGAGCGAAGCCTGAACCGGGAGAGAGATTCCACGCTGGGGAATCGATCGGGTGACGAATCCCTTGCCCTCTCCCCTTAATGAACATAATAATTAATGTGTTTCACGTTTTTGGAAAGGCTTAACTGATGAACGTATCGGTGTTTTTTTGAATAATCTATATTAGAAGCGGTAACCTGCCTGCTTCACTTTCTTGCGATAATCATCGCCTTCTATAGTCACTAACTTGCACATTTCATAAATCCGGGAGCGGAGCCTTATTCCGATCCGATCAACTAAACTGTCCTCCTGTTTTTTAAAAAAATTGCTTTTCTTAAAATAAGGCTCTCTTTTGTCTTCGTCTTCTTCCCCCATATCAAGATAGTTGGATGTGAATAGCGTGAGCTTCTTATGATTATAACGATGATTGATGATATAAAAAATGGTTTCTTCTACCCAAGGGGAAGTCCTTTTTGCACCCAATTCATCGAGAACAAGAACATTATTAGCAAAGATAGGAGCGATCAATTCTGATTCAGTCATGGATGATTCTGAAGAATAACTTTTCTGGATATTTCTTATAAGATCCCTGAAATCGCAGAAATAACACGGTGTGGATTTGGTTTTTATGAGATCATTGATTATGGCCACTGCCAAGTGGGTCTTTCCTACACCACATGGACCTTGAAAAAGCAGACCAATGTTCTGCACTGGATAATTTTTCACAAATTTTTTAGATATTTTAACGGCGTTTTTATGGGAAGGATTATGGATCTCAAAATTCTCAAAAGTGCATTCTTCATATCTCTTAGGAAGGTTTGCTTGTCTTAAGAGTATTTTGACTTTGTTTTCAGTATAACAGGTGCATCGTTTGGCTACAGACTTTCCTGTTGAGTCTGTCTCCAGAATCCAACCAGTTCCTTCACATTTAGGACAGATTTCTTTTTTCATTAGTTTAAATATCCTCTAAGTTGTTGCATGGTATGTGATTTAGACAATTTCCGTTTTGCTTTTTCTTCTATTTGCCTTATTCTCTCCCTGGTGAGATGGAGTGCATCGCCGATTTCCTGTAGCGTTTTTGGCCTATTGTCATCGAGTCCGAATCTTAATTTTAGCACAAAAGCTTCTTTTTCATCCAGTTCTTCCAGTACCTCCCTTATCTGCTCTTGGATTGCGTTTTTAATAATCAGATATTCTACAGATGGGGATATTTCATCCTCTATCTTATCACCTAACTCTATTTCCTCATCATAGTATTTATCACTCAGCGACAGGTTTTTTTCTTCTAAGATTTCAAGGTCTTCCACATCCGGTACGTTTATATTCATTGCTCCGGCCACTTCTTCCCTGGTTGGATTTCGGCCCAGGTCTTTTTTTAATCTAGATCGCACTTTTTTCATTTCTGAGACCTGGTCAGAGAGTTTTTGGGGAATATGATAAATTCTCGAATTTCGAGTTAGCGCGTTAAAGATAGCCTGTCTAATCCACCAAACTGCATAGGAAATAAACTTAACGTTTTTAGTGGGATCATATCTCTTTGCTGCTTCTATAAGCCCTATGTTTCCTTCATTGATCAAATCCAGCATACTTAATCCCATCCCTTTATATTTTTTTACATAAGAGACCACAAATTTCAAGTTAGCCTCGATTAGTTTTTTCAAAGCAGCCTGGTCTCCTTTTTGTATGCGCCGGCCCAGTCTTTTTTCTTCCTTTTGGTCAAGGGGAGAAAATTCAGAAATCTGTTTTAAGTAAAGTTTTAGGTTTTTTGATTGATACTGTCTTGGAAATTTCTTTTTCATTTATTTATGGTTGTTTGTTTCTTTTCTTTCTATTTTGATTATCTTTGTGGGATTGAGTCTGACTAAGGAATCTTTTTTATTCTCAAATTCTTCTTCCTTTCCTTCAAAAAATTCCGCTCTAATGTAATTAAGGAATTGATTCACTTCTTGTTCAATTTTTTCCATCTTTTTTTTCATGTTCATTGCCACTTCCACCCCAGCTAGATTAACACCTAGATCTCTGGTCAAATTAAGAATAAATTCGAGCTGCTCTAAGTCTTCTTCTGAATACAGTCTAGTATTTCCTTTGCTTCTTGAGGGCTTTAGAAGCCCTTCTCTTTCATAAAGTCTCAGTGTCTGGGGATGAACATCATAAATATTAGCCACAGTACTTATGTGATAATACTTATTTTTTTCTTTCGTATTTTTTGCCATTTCATACCCCTAGTCTTTTCCTTGGATTTTGATCAGAGGTTTTTTCGAGCTCTTTCATAAGGCTCCTAATTTTTTCATCGTTAAAAGGCGGAGGAACAATGGTGACTTCCACAAATTGATCTCCATTGCTTTTTTGCCCTATTTTAGGAGAACCCTTTCCTTGCAGCCTAAATTTTTGTCCTGATTTTGTTCCTGGGGGTATTTTTATGGTGCTTTTTCCATTAATTGTGGGAACTGGGATTTTGGCTCCAAGAGTTGCTTCTGGTACAGTGATCGGGACTTTGACATATATATTTGATCCTTCTCTTTTAAAGAAAGGATGGGCCTCCACTTCAATGGTGATAAAAAGATCTCCGGGAGGACCTCCTCTTTTTCCTGCATTCCCTTTTCCTGCGATCCTTACTTTTGATCCTGTATTGACTCCAGCAGGTATTTTGACACTAATGAACTCAGATTCTCTGACCTGACCGGTTCCGTGACATTGAGAGCATTCTTTTCCTTTTGTAACCCCACTCCCTCCACATGAAGGACAAGTGGTTTGGAATCTCATGGAACCTTTTTGCATAGTGGTGTGTCCGGTTCCCCTACAAACTTGGCAGGTTTGACTTCCTGTGCCGGTCATGGTTCCCATGCCCCCGCAAGAGGGACATTCTTTCATCCGATTTAACTTAATGCGTGTTTTGATCCCGTTTATAGCATCAAAGAATCCAAGCTTCATGGAATAAAGAAGATCTTCACCTTTTTCTGGTCTCAATCTGGTTTGTTTCTGGGAAGAACCAAAGATATTTTCAAAAAAGTCCTGAAAGGACGACGAACCATATCCTGAAAAATCAAATCCTTGGAATCCTGTGAAATCTTGTTGGTAAGCCCTTTGTGTTCTTTCCTGGTCACCGACCACTCCGTATTGATCATATTGCTTTCTTTTTTCAGGATCTTTAAGAACAGAATAAGCTTCTTGGATGTCTTTGAATTTATTTTCTGCTGATTTATCACCAGGATTCAAATCCGGATGATATTTACGAGCTAATTTACGGTAAGCTTTTTTTATATCAGGAGTGGAAGCCTTTTTATCGACTCCTATGATTTTATAATAATCTTTAGACATGATAAATGCTTTATAATTTATTCTGAGTTGGGATTACCCTTTTTTGTGTTAAAAAACACTCAATAAGGGCAATCCCTCCTCTCTCATTTATATAAAATTTAATTATTTATTTATCTTTTTCTTCTTCGTCAACCACTTCGGCATCAATCACTTCTTCTTCCTCTTCGGATTTTTCAGATTTTTTTTGTCCTTCACTGCCTTGTTGTGTTGAGGCTTCTCCTGTTTGAGTTCCAGCGCCTTGGGTCTGCTGCTGAGAAGCCTGCTGGTACATCATCTCCGTGATTTTATGAGAAGCCTGGGTAAGTTTTTCCATAGCTTTCTTTATATGCTCCACATTGTCTCCTTCGATGGCTGATTTTGTGTTCTCAATCTCACTTTGTATTTGGGAAGCTTCTTTGGGATCTATTTTATCTTTGTTTTCCTTTAATGTCTTTTCCAGATTATAGACCAGATTATCTGCCTGGTTTTTCACGTCAATCAATTCTCTTCTTTTTTTGTCTTCTTCAGAATGTTTTTCTGCATCTTTCACCATTCGATCTACCTCTTCTTCCTCCAGTCCGCTGTGTCCTGTGATGGTGATGGCCTGTTCTTTACCTGTTCCTTTATCCTTTGCAGAAACATGGAGAATGCCGTCAGCATTGATGTCAAAAGTCACTTCTATTTTAGGAACTCCTCTGGGAGCCGGAGGGATTCCGTCAAGATGGAATCTTCCCAAACTCCGGTTATCTTTAGCCATCTCTCTTTCCCCTTGAAGAACATTCACTTCAACACTGGGCTGATTATCTGATGCGGTGGAGAAAATTTCTGTTTTCTTGGTAGGGATGGTGGTGTTTCGAGGGATCATCTTGGTGAAGACTCCACCCAGAGTTTCTATTCCTAGGGTCAGTGGAGTGACATCCAAAAGAAGGACATCTTTGACATCTCCGGACATCACAGCTCCCTGTATGGCGGCTCCTGTAGCCACAACCTCATCAGGGTTTACTCCTTTATGGGGTTCTTTTCCAAATAGGTCTTTGACCAATTCCTGAACCTTTGGAATTCGGGTAGAACCTCCCACAAGGATCACTTCATTGATACCTGAAGCTTTTATGTCTGCATCATCTAAGGCCATTCTGCAGGGATCTATAGTCTTTTTAACAATAGGCTCCATCAATTGTTCGAGTTTTGAGCGAGTTAATTTGATCAGCAAATGCTTTGGACCCGAGCTGTCAGCTGTAATAAATGGCAAGTTGACTTCAGTCTCCATAGTGCTTGAAAGCTCCATTTTTGCCTTTTCAGCCGCTTCTTTGAGTCTCTGAAGAGCCATTTTATCTTTGGTCAGGTCAATCCCTGATTCCTTTTTAAACTCCTTTACCAGCCAGTCCTGCACCACCTGGTCTATGTCATCACCACCAAGATGGGTGTCTCCGTTGGTAGCTTTAACTTCCACAATACCTTCACCAACTTCTAGGATTGATATATCAAAGGTGCCTCCACCAAAGTCATAAACAGCTATAGTCTGGTCTTTTTTCTTGTCCATTCCATAAGCCAAGGCAGCTGCTGTGGGCTCATTGATGATTCTGTGTGCATCTAACCCAGCGATTTTAGCGGCATCTTTGGTGGCTTTTCTTTGACTATCATTGAAATAAGCAGGAACCGTGATGATCGCTTTTTCTACTTTTTCACCCAAATAATCTTCAGCTGATTTCTTTAGTTTTCTCAATATCATAGCTGATAGTTCTGGAGGGGCGTATTTTTTACCCATAGCCTCTATTCGAACATCTCCGTTTTTAGCTTCCGTAACTTTAAAGGGAACCTGTTTGATTTCTTCAGATACTTCTTTGTACCTTCGACCCATAAATCTTTTCACAGAATAAATGGTATTTTCTGGATTTGTGACTCTCTGACGTTTGGCAACTTGTCCCACCAGCCTTTCTCCTTTATCATTAAAGGCAATGACAGATGGAGTTGTTCGGCCTCCTTCTTCATTAGAGATAATGACCGGTTTATCTCCTTCCATGACAGCAACAACTGAATTGGTTGTTCCTAAATCGATTCCTATAATTTTTGGCATTTATAACCTCCGATTTTCAATTTGATTAATTTTAGTCTGCAAATAGTATAATATTTGAGTGAGATAATGTCAAGTATTTTTATAGAATGGCTATAAACAAAAAAGGCCTGCTTTAAAACAGGCCTTTTAAAATTCCACTGAATATTATTTATCTGGATCGATGATAAATTTTTCTTTCATCAACAGCTGCACTTCTTCTCTTGCTTTTTTAATGGTTTCTTCTGCCATTTTATATCTTTCCTCTTCAGGAAGATCTATTCTAGCCACACCCTGTTCTATGGCTTTTGAGCCAACTTTAACTGCTTCTCTGGGGAAGACTTCCCATTGGTCCATGTTTGGTACGATGTAATCTTCATTAAGTCCTTTGTCTTCTGCCACCTGTGCTAGTTCCTTGGCTGCGACAATGCACATCTCATCTGTGATTTTTTTGGCTCTCACATCGAGAGTTCCCCTGAATATCCCAGGAAAACCGAGAGAATTATTCACCTGATTTGGAAAATCTGACCTTCCTGTGGCCACAATGCGGGCCCCTGCTTCTTTAGCTTCCCATGGCCATATTTCTGGAATAGGATTGGCTTCAGCAAAAACAATGGCATCATCTGCCATTTGTTCCACCCATTCTTTTTTAATCACACCGGGTCCGGGCTTTGATGCTGAAATAAGCACATCCGCATCTTTCATGGCATCAGGAATGTCACCTTTAATCCCTTTGGCATTTGTTGTCTGACAAATATGCCATTTCTCCTTATATTTCTCTTTTAAGGTTTCTTTGTCTTCGCGGTCTTTATGGAGGATGCCTTTTGAGTCTACCTGAATGATATTTCCTGGGGTCACTCCTGCTGAAATAATAAGACGAGCAATGGCTATATTGGCGGCTCCAGCACCTATAAGGGCTACTTTTATATCTTCAATATTCTTTTTAACAATTTTCAATGCATTTATAAGCCCTGCGACTGTGACGAGAGCAGTCCCCTGCTGGTCATCATGCCAGATGGGAATTCGACATTCTTCGCGAAGAGTGTCCAGTATCTCAAAGCATTTTGGATGGGAGATGTCCTCAAGATTGACTCCACCAAAGGTGGGTTGTAGAACTTTTACCGTGTTTATGATTGTTTGAGTGTCTTTGGTGTCGAGCATTATGGGAAAAGCGTCCACTCCACCTAAATATTTGTAAAGCAGAGCTTTTCCTTCCATAACCGGGAGTCCTGCCTCAGGACCAATATCCCCAAGTCCCAAAACTCTTGTTCCATCTGATATGACCGCGACAAAATTTCCTTTATTTGTCAATTCATAAACTTTGTCTATGTCTTTTTCTATCTCTCTACAAGGACTGGCTACTCCGGGTGTATACCAAATTGCAAAATCATTGAAATCTCTTATTCTGCATTTAGGGAGAACCATAATTTTCCCTTTATAAAAAGGGTGTAACCTCATTGCATCCTTTGAAGGCTCTTCAGCCTTTGCCAGGAGCTGTTCAACTGTGACTTCTTTACTCATTTTATTGCTCCTTTTCTTTAGAGGTTTTATCTATAATGCCTCTATTTATTATTATAATATCTAACCTGACCTATTCATAAAAAAATGGCGGTTTTTTTCCTCATAATATATTTATATTAATGGCTAAATTATAAACTTAATGGTTTCTAAGTCAAGTTTATTATCACACTTATCGGTGCAGAAAACATCGTTCACTATCATTTTGACTGGGGCTTTTTGTGGCTACCATGGATAGACCCAATTCGTCGGCTTTTTCAATCACTTCTTTATCTCTTATTGAGCCCAGGGGAAAGATAATGGAAGTTATATTGCTTTGAGCCGCCAGTTCCACAACGTCTGGAAAAGGCATGAATGCATCAGAGGCCATAACGCAGTTTTCAGGACCATATCCTCTCCGAGAAAATTTGATGGCATCTTGTGCCGCATCTATTCGGCTTCTCTGGCCAGAACCAATCCCATGGACTTTGTCTTTTTGTCCAATGATAACAGCATTAGATCTGGTGAAACAGGCTACATTCCAGTTGAAGATAGCGGCTTCAATCTCATCTGAAGAGGGAGTTCTTTTAGAAACCACATCAATTTTATCAGGGGATGTTATTCGTGAATCAAATCTCTTTTGGACAAGAAGCCCCCCTGCCACTCTTTTGAATTCCAAATCATTATCTCTGCTTGGTTCAAGTAAAGAAGAACCCATTTTGACTATTCTAAGGGGTTTTCGGGTTGAAAGCACTTCCAAAGCTTTTTCTGTATAGCCAGGCGCATACACGACTTCAACCACTCTTCCTTTTTCAACGATGATTTCAGCCAATTCTTCAGTAATGGTGTAGTTAAACACATCAACACTTCCAAAATTGGATAAAGGATCACACTTCCATGACTTGATAAATACTTCTTCAGGACTATCCCCTATGGCCACTCCACTAGGAATCTCATGTTTGATAAGAACACATATTTTTTTGTCTTTATAGATAGAAGAAAGTTTTCTCGCTAACCTCTGACCTAAATCCATATCAGCGACATTTATATAACTCAGCCCTTTAGACCCCTCTTTAAGAACCTCAAGAGTTGCCATGTTGGGACCAGAGGCGCCCTGTTCCTGATAAAAAGCACCAGGGTATCCAGGATTTTCTCCGTATCTCATGGGAATTTTTTTTATAAAGCTTGTTTTTCCCATGTTTATTTTTTCTGGAAATTCTTCCTTCACCTTTCTTCTATACTGCTGTCTGGTTTGTTTATCTAACTTTTCCATCTTTTATCCCCTCCTTTCCTGCCGGTTTATTATGGAAACATCGCTTTTATGAAACTTTGGCGGTTGGGAAAAAACACACACCAGAGCCACTCTTAAGTCTGCATGATTTTTTTTGGGTTCTAATGAATTGTAGAAATATTGAGCGGTCTTATCAGCATTTTGAGTGTGAATCTTGATGTCTAGGGGCTCCCCATCGAATGAAGGGAGAGGATCCCTGTTTTTCCCTGTATATGTTGAAATCAATTTTCCTTTTCCCGGTGTTAAGGTAAACTCATAATAATTTCTTAATGAACGTCCATTTTCATCTCTTTTTATTACGGACAAAGCCGCTTTCTCTCCGGAGAGAACACAGCCGCTTATTCTGGGAGTGAAATTTGGGGCATCTGGCTCATAATCCCATAACTCTAAAGCAGGGGCCAGAACTCTGACAGGGTGAGATGAATTTTTTATGTTTTTGAAAATATCATGGGTGTGTTTTCCATTACTGACCGCTATGCCTTCTTTTATTTTTACAGCAGGATAAATGAGAAGTTCAATGTTTCCTTTTTTTAACTCCTGTGAATCTGTGGGTTTTACTAGAGCTTGGCCTGAAGAGTACTCTATTTTCCTTGCTTGGCTCGAAGGAGACCTGCCTGTGATAGCATAGACAACGACCACATATTGATCTGTTATATCTTTCCCCAGGATGATCAGCCTTCCGGGATAAGTCATGTTTCTTAATATGTTTTTTTTAAAGGACATTTTGAAAATTTTAATTGTGTATTAAATATCATAGGTCTGGTTTAGTGTCAAAAAGTAATTTAAGCTAGTGAGTATATTTAAAACCGTAATACACGTGAAAGATAATTTATATTAAAGGTGAGAGGGCAAGGGATGAGGAATCCCCTTGAGGGCTGAGCGGGCATGGTTCCTCTTTAGAGGAGAGCGAAGCCCGAACGGGAGGGAGATTCCACGCTGGGGAATCGAGCGGGTGACGAATCCCTTGCCCTCTCACCTTATCGGTCAAATAAACTCTATCACGGTTTTAAATATACTTCTAAGCTGCTTAGGATTTATTTACAGTCTGTTTTTGTGTAGAATAAAGACACTATGAATAAAAACAAACCTCCTATAAAAGCTTATAAAAATCTGGAATTTCTAACCTCTAGAGATGCAAGAGTTATAAGGATTTTGAGTGAATATCTGGAGCCTTTGAAAAGGCTCAGGGATTTTAAAGTCAACAATACGGTTCTGTTTTTTGGATCAGCAAGAATAAATCCAGACAGCAAGAATTCTGATATGGTCAAATATTACTGGGAAGCTGAAGAGCTGGCCTACAGTCTCGCCAAATGGGCCATTGATTTAAAGGAAAAGGGGAAGCACTTTGTCATCTGCACTGGAGGAGGCGGAGGATTTATGGAAGCAGCTAATAGAGGAGCTAGCCGGGCGGGAGGCAAATCAATCGGGATGAACATATCTATTCCCAAGGAACAGGAACCCAATCATTATATCTCTCCTGAGCTTACTTTTGAGTTTCACTACTTTTTTATGCGTAAGTTTTGGCTGGCTTACAAAGCACGAGCTATTGTTGCCCTTCCAGGAGGTTTCGGAACCTTGGATGAAATATTTGAGATTTTAACTTTAGTGCAGACAGAGAAAGTATGTAAAGATGATATATATATTATGCTTTATGGAGAAGATTACTGGAAAGAAATCATTGACTTTGACGCTTTGGTCAAAAATGAGACCATATCAAGTGAGGATTTGGAACTGTTTCATTTTTGTTCAGATCCAAAGGAAGCTTTCTCAGAACTGAAAGAAAATTTAGTTAAACACTTATAATTCCTTAATCTGAGTAAAATTCACCTCAAAAGGGGATTGATTCAGGAATGTTATTTTGTGACCATGAAAAAAGGATGAATAAAAGAATTTTAAAATACTATGCTTTTTTTATGATTTTAGTCCTTGTTTGTCTCTCTTCATGCCGTCAAAAAAGTTACCGAACCTACCCAAATGTCATGACCGGAAAGGCCTCGTGGTATGGACCTAAGTTTCACGGCAGAACAACATCCAGTAAAGAAGTCTTTGACATGTATGACATGACGGCAGCTCATAAAACCATTCCGTTTGGAACCTATGTCATGGTGACGAATCTAAACAACGGCAAGTCAGTGAAAGTTAGAATAAACGACAGAGGACCTTTTAAAAGGGGAAGAATTATTGATCTTTCTTATGCAGCGGCTAGAGTATTGGATATGGTGGGACCAGGAGTGGTCCCAGTACGAATTGAGGTTCTTTCCCATGTTTGTAAGGACCTTGATGAACAAAAGTATGCCCTTCAGGTAGGAGCTTTTTTGGTTAAAGAGAATGCCTTGGTATTGAAATCAGAATTGGACAAAAAATATCAAAATGTTTATATATCAGAGTTTAAAACACCTCATAGAATCTATTACAGAGTAAGACTTCATTTTAATTCCAGAAGGGAAGCTGTGAGCACAGCAAAAGACCTTCAGAAGCAAGGTCGTGAAGTGTTTATTGTGGAATATCATGACTAAGGCAAAGGGCAGTTTTTTATTTTTTATAAAGATAAGCAGATTCTTTCAGCTGGTTTTCTGTTCCATCATGAACGGCAAATTTACTGCCTTTCCATAAGGAAGCAGATCCATACTTTCCTTTTTTATGGATAGCATAATAATTCAATTCAAAGGTGGGAATTCCATTCTTATCCACATAGTTTGACCATAATTTTGCTTTTTCAGTTATTCTCTTAAGTGCTTTTAAGCAGGCTTCTTCAGGAGAATAACCTTGGCGCATATATTCCACAACAGTGAAGCTTCCACAGTTCAGGATATTTGCCTCTCCAAAACCAGTGGAGCCAACCGCACCTATCTCATTGTCTACATACAATCCCGCTCCAATAATGGGTGAATCCCCTACTCTCCCAGGTATTTTAAAGAAAAAGCCACTGGTGGTGGTCACACCTGCGAGATCGCCTTTTGTATCTAGGGCACAGCAGTTTATGGTTCCATGAGATTCCATAAATGAGTGAAGTTCTGGATCAATTTTCTCGGATTCGGGAGGATACCAGAAATCTCTATCAGAAAGCGTTTCCTTTTTTTTCAACCATATTTCCCTTGCCTTCTCTGTAAGAAGATTTTCCTGTTTAAATCCATGGCTCTTGGCAAATTCAAGGGCCCCTTCCCCTACAATAAGGGCATGAGCTGTTCTTTCCATAACTAATTTGGCAACTTTAGAGGGATTTTTTATATTTCTCAGACTGCCAACCGCTCCTGCATTGTGAGTGGGTCCGTGCATAACAGATGAATCCAACTCAACATCTCCTTGTTCATTGGGAAGACCACCATATCCCACCGTTACATCTTCTGGATCATTTTCAATGATATTGACTACAGCTATCACTGAATCAAGAGGATCTTTTCCCTCTTTAATCATTTGCATGGCTTTTTCAGTGGCTTTAAGTCCATTGGCGCTTGAGATCACTACGGGCTTATACGACTGTTTTTCATGGGCCAAGATTCTCTTTTTGTCCAGAATCATAGATGCAGCGCTTAAACTCAAACCCGTTTTTATAAATTTTCTCCGAGAAATGTCTTTAGTCAATTGAATACCTCCTTTCCTTTTGGTCTGATGTTTGCTTTAAAATTACTTTATTTCTGTTTTATTTTCAATGGAAAGCATTTGCAAAACCGTGGATAGACACGTGAAGTATAATGTTTATCAAGGGGAGAGGGCAAGGGATGAGGAATCCCCTGTGAGGGCGGAGCGGGCATGGTTCCTCTTTAGAGGAGAGCGAAGCCCGAACCGGGAGAGAGATTCCGCGCTGGGGAATCGAGTGGGTGACGAATCCCTTGCCCTTCCTCTTATCTGTCAAATAGACTCTAACACGGTTTTGGAAATGATTACATTTTTTAATGGGAAGTTTGACATGATTTTCTCAGTTTAGTATAAAACGATTTATTTTCTTATGAAAAATAAGGTTCTCTTCTCTGCTTCCCTTTTTCATTTTATTAATGATGCATCCGCTGTGGCTGTTCCTATGATTTTTCCACTCCTTTATAGTCAGAGATTCATTATCACTAAATATTCCCACATTGGAATACTCTCATACCTAGGTCTTTTTGTAACCTTTATTTTTCAAATTTTGATTGTTAATTACTCTAAAAATTTGTCTTATCGATCCATGCTTATCATAAGCATCTGCGGAATTTCTCTTTTTATATTTTTATTGACTTTTGCTCAAACATTATTACTTCTTATTGTTTTTTATGTTTTGATGAGAATTTTTCTGAGTTTTTACCATCCCCTTGGAGTGGCGGCTGTATCTCGGGCACATCCGATGGACGCGCTTGATTCTGCTATGGGTGTGCAGAGTGGATCTGGAAATTTTGGCGTGTTTATCGCTTTCATATCTGTAGGGTATCTGGCTCAGAACTGGAATTGGAGGTTTCCCCTATATATATGGGCTGCGGCAGGATTAGTTTTGGGGGGAGTGAGTTTTCTTTCTGTGAGCCATATTTCAGGACTTAAAGCCACATACAGAAGACCTGATCTTTCCTTATGGCTCAAATCTTTGAGCAGCATAAAAAAATATTTTATAGGCATTTTTTTTGGGGGAGGATGTTGGGCCACTACAGTTTATTACGCTCCTTCCCTTTTGAATCATAAGTTCAATATGCCTCTCGCCAAAACAGGTGTATCCATGGCCTTATGGATTGCCGTGGGAACGCTAATGCCTTATTTTTATGGGGGCCTCTCTAAAAAAATAGGACGCCGGCATCTTTGTTTTATTTGTTTAGCAGGAACCACCCTGTTTTCTTTTATTCTCTGGCTGAGTCAAGTCCAAGTAATGGCTTTGTTAAGTCTTATTTTTACCGGTTCGTTTCTATTTTTGATTTTTCCGGCTTTTCAGTCTTATACCGGTATTTCAGCCGATCACAAAGACCAGGACATTGCTTTTAGTTTGTTTGCTGATATCCAGATGCTGGGGGGAGCTGTCGTGAGCCTGGTATCAGGATTTATTTCTGATCTATTCGGAATTAATTCTCCTTTTCTTCTTCTTGCACTACTAGGCATTCTGACTTTGATTTATTATTGGAAATTCCCTTTGATAGACCCTGATGGAAGAAAAAGTTAATCCAGGACTTTTAAGAGTAAAATGAGGACAGAATGTTCTCCATCAGGAAGTTTAAATTTTGTGGACTTTCCCTTGAATATCTCTTCGGCTTGGTCATCTATAGTCAATTGATATTTTCCTTTTGTTAGAAAATTCAACTCTACTTTTCTTTTTTCAAGGGATTTGATTTCGAATGATATGATATTTTTCGAATAGAGGAAATGTCTTATTACGGCAGGTCCATTAACAGACAGGATCTTTTCTCCTTCTTCCTCCAGAACAAGCTTAGAAGGAGAAACAAGCAAATTGTAATGTCTTCCTTGTATATATATTCTAGAAAGCTCTCCTTTTACTTCTGTATCCAACATCCCGAGTCTAAATCCTTCCCAAGGAGTGAAATCTATGTATTCTTCAAGAGCCATGAGGGCAAAAAGAGGTCCCCAGCTCTGAAATCTCTTGCCACCCGGTTCTCCGGACCTTGAGTCATAGTTTTCGGGGCATATTTGATAATTTTCCCATGTTCTCATAAAAAGAGATGAGCTTTTAAATGCGAATTCCGAGGCCACTGCGTCAAATCCATAGGCTTTCAGACCTTGATAGATTAAATAATTAGAGGGAGGCCAAATAGAACCTCTCCAGTACTGTTGATCATCAAACGCTGGATTATCCCTGGAAATAGTTGGAATGATATATTCTCCCCAAAATTCCTCATCATCAAGAAGATGAGCAATCATTTTTCTGGCTTGTTCATCATCAGGAATGCCTGCTATAAGGGGATAAAAATTGGAGGCCGCCTTTTGGGTAGAAAAAGTTCCGTTCCAGTAACGATCATAATAGAATCCTTCACTTTCATTCCAAAGCATCTGGTTTATCAATGTTTTCATCTCTCTGTATTCATTCATATATTCTTTATATTCTTGATTTAATTTGAGAACATTCGCTATTTGAGCCAAACAATAAGCATCCAGAGCATAAAGACAGTTTAAGTCAAGACAGTTCATATTTAATGTTCCGGTATGTTCGATAAATGATGTTTCATCCCAGTTAGGAAGGTCATCCTGTCCTGATTCCCACATAGCTCGTTTTCGCCCCAGTACGTTTTGTTCCCAGGAAGGGGGATTTTTTGAAACCAGTTCCGTATCTGATCCCCATTCCAAAAGGCCGTCTTGATTCCCATCCCTCCGCGGAATTCCCGAGAGGTTTTTATCTTTCCAGAATGAATGCCATTTTTTTAAAATTGAATAAGAAGATTCAAGTATATTCATATCTCCTAATTTCTGAAATATTTTATACACCACATAGGCTCCGACAGGAGGCTGGGACCGGTCAGGAGTGCCTCCGGATTCACTCCTCCAGTTAGGAATATTCCCATTGGGGTATTGTGTTTGGAGAACTGATTTTAAGATATCCTGGGAATGCTTAGAGCTTTCTATAGATGTCTGAAGGGCATTGAAAAAAGAATCCCATTCAAATAGTGTCCACAAATCTTTGGTTCCGTCTGGCTTTGGGAAAATCCATCTTCTTCCTGCTGGAATATAAAATCTGTGTTCACCTGGCTGATAAAGAGTCATCCAGAAAAGATTATTGGTCACAGCTCTGGCTACTCCTTCATAAAACCCATTTATTTTGACTCTTCTTTTTTCATATCTTTTTTGTTCTTCATTCAGCAATGATTCTATGGTTTTTGTGTTTTTGTAACTCAGTAATCGGCTGTTTAGACTCTGAACATCCTCCTCAATCCCAGCTGTGAAGTAGATTTCTCTTGTTTCTTCTGATAGATAGGAAAGGCCCAATTCTTTTTTTGTTGAAGTTAGAGGTTGCCCTTTTACCTGCGGCCAGAATAAATAATGATATTTTTGAGAAGAACTGATTCCTTTAATTTGACCATCCTCTAAAAGAGTGTATTCTCCGCTAAGATTCCATGGAAAATAATGGATGATTTGTATCTCCACATCTTTAGGAATGGAAATCTTGCCTATGACTGTTTTTTCATCCTTTCTAGACCATTCAAAAATGAGGGTTTCTGATTTTTTAGAAGGCTTTTTCAGAATAGGAGTGTCTTCTCCCCTTTCCAAAGCAAGTCCCAGATCCATTTTAACTCGGGCGTACGAACCATCAGGAGCATGAGGGCCCACTTCTGAAATAAGATAGAGAAAGTCTATTCCTTCGGCTGTTTTATTTTCTTTTTTAGCCACAATCCTAAAACCAAAAACATTTTCTTTTTCAGGGATAAATACCAGACCCGCCCAATTGTTAGAGGCTAAAGCTCCTATGAATACATTTTTCCAAGGATAATATATCTCTGCGTTCAGGTTATATAGAAGGATTATTAGAAAAACTAAAACCAAAATACTCACCAAAAATTTTTTCATTTCTCTCTCAGTTTGTGTTATCTCTTTATGGTAATTAATCTACGTATTTTTCTTATTTAAATCAATTTTTTTATTCATTCTCTTTCTGGAACAATAACTTATTTAAGGAGAAACAAAAGACAAATATCATATGGATCCATTTTTCATGAATTTTTTAACTCCGTCAATAAAGATATCCAGCTCTTGGATGGTGGAATAAATACTGGGGGTCACTCTCATTCCAGTGACCTTTTCGCCTCCTTCTTGGGGAGAAGGAACACCAACATTAATAGTGTAGAGTTTGAGTTTATCAAGAAGCTGTTTTTGAAGCTCGCTGATATCTCTGTTTTCTAAGGCAAAAGCCCCTATGCCGCAGGACTGATCAGGGCTGTATGAGGTTAAAATTTTGACTCCTGGAAGCTGTTCGATTTCCTTAGCCCAATAGTTTCTTAAATACCTCAATCTTTCTTCTTTTCTTTTTCCTCCAATTCCATGATGAAAGGTCAGCGCATCACCGATCGCTAATTTCAGGGCTTCTGGTTGGGTGCCCACATGTTCGAATTTTCGAATATCATCACTGGTTGGATCTGGGGCAGGAAACAAAGGCCAGATTTTCTTTATCTTTTCTTTTTTAACATAGAGAAATCCTGTTCCTATAGGACCCATCATCCATTTGTGGAGATTGGCGCCGTAAATATCACATTCAAGATCTTTTTGTTTATACACAAAGTGCCCAAAGGAATGGGCTCCGTCAATGACGACTTCTATGCCATGTTGTTTGGCTAGTCGGCATATATCTTTCACTGGAAATATCTGACCGGTGAGGTTAGTGATATGGCATAATAAGATTAATTTTGTTTTTGGGGTAATATTTTTTTCGAATAGATCAGTCAGGACTTTTAAGTTCTTGGGAGGATAAGGAAATGAAAATGTTTTGACTTTAATCCCTTCTCTTTTTTGTCGTTGATAAAGAGCGTTTTTCATAGAGGGATAGTCATGGGTGGTGGTTAAAATTTCATCCCCTGGTTCTAATTCTAATCCCAATAAAGCGATCTGCATGGATTCTGTGACATTCCTAGTGATGGCCATTTCTTCAGGCGAACACCCGAATGTATCAGCCAACCTTTTTCGGATGAGTTCTTTTCTGGGACGCAAGAAACGCCAGGAATTATAAGCCGGGGCTCCGTTTGAGAAATCCATGTATCTTTTGACAGCA
This sequence comes from Candidatus Aminicenantota bacterium, assembly GCA_041686095.1. Taxonomy (GTDB): domain Bacteria; phylum Acidobacteriota; class Aminicenantia; order Aminicenantales; family Aminicenantaceae; genus WJMT01. The sequence goes on along the minus strand of JAWLEN010000001.1, from coordinate 74,463 downwards.
TCGATGACTATTTTAGGAGCTGGATGAACCCCTCCGTTATTAAAATTTATGAGACTTCTATCAATATTAAACGCTTGTTGGACATAGAACCAGAAGTCCTCATCTTGGGCTATTTTTTGAGCGGGAAGACCTTTGACTTCATTTAGTTTTGACTTGAGTCCTGCTTGGGCATTCTTACTTAAAAGTCCAAACATTCCAATAGAACCAACACCTAATCCGATTTCTCTAATGAATTGCCTGCGGCTTTTCCCCATTTTCATTCTCCTTTTTTTAATTTTTACTTATCTCATTGATTAGTATCTAAAATATTTATTATTTTGTCCAATCAAGAGATTTTTTTTCTTTGGGGTGAGTCCCGTAGAAAAAATCATCTCCTTTTAAACACAGCTTTTGTACTCCTGTGGATTTTGAGTTAGCGATTCTAATTATGTTATGCATTAAATTATTTGGTTTGCTGTAAGGACAGACATAAATGCATTTGGCACAGTCTGTCCCACATTTTCTCCAAAATTCATAACAAGCTTCTCTATTGATAATCCATCTAAAAGAACCGTTTTCTTCTTTTTTTTCTCCAAAAGGGATAGCACGGGAGGGACAGTTTAAAGCACATTTTTTACATGTTTCACAAAAACTTTGAACACCGAACACTCTGGGTTTATCTATATCGAGAGGCAGATCAGTGGTGATAAGCCCCAGCCTCACTCTGGGCCCATAATCTTCTGTAATCAAAATCCCTAATCTTCCAATTTCCCCAAGGCCGGCTTTATAGGCCAACGGAGGAACCATGGCTTTATAATCGCTTCCTGCGAAGTGAGCTCTCGCAGGATGTCCTAGTTTTCGAATGAAGTTGGCTGTGACGATCGATATGTTAGCTGCTTTGACATACTTATGAGCGGTTTCAACAATAACAGGAGGCTTTGGAGACATGGAAATGAATTCAAAGTTCATTTTTATGGCGAACACAATAGCGTATTTATGCTTGCATTCTATAGTCGATCCGTAGGCATTAGGCCCTCTTCCTACATGAGAGTAAACATAAGATTGATCCAGTTCACAGATACCGGAAATATCGGCCCCTAGATACTTCAAGACATTTTTTACAAGGCGGGTGTTCTTTGGCTTTTCCATATTCATTTTTTCACTGGAAATGTCAGCCTTTGTTCGGTTCAGCAGATATTCCAGAAAATCAAACTCAGAATCAGCCAAAGAAAAATTTATTCTGTCTCTGGCCATATGATAAGAGGTGAGTATATCCGGATTTTTTCTGATCCGATCGTCTGTATTTTTATATTCTTTTTTTCTTTTGTAATACTCATGATAAAGATGAGACCCTTGTTTGAGGTCAAATCGTGAAAAGATAATATCCCGTTCATCTATTTTCCTCTGTTTCCCTGTTATTTCTGTGCTTTTATTTGGTTTGGGAGAAAAAAGAATAAATATTAACACTAGGATAAATAACAGAAAAAAAGCTCCCAGAATGATATTTTTGATGATGAAAGGCAGCAGTAATACAAAGGCATTGAGAAATAACACACCTAAGATAACGTAAAAACTTCTTTGGAAAGCACGCTTTTCTTTTTCGACAGCACTGAATACATTGAACACAAGTAATCCCAGAAGTACCACAGCAAAGACAAACTCTCCCAGATAAAAGAAAATAGACATGGCTAAAAAATTAATCATATCAAAGGAACATGTCAAGAAAATCTGTAAATTTAGATATTCGAGCTGCATTAAGAAAATTAAAGGAATTGATCCGGATAAATATATTTACCTCATTCATAAAAATGAATATAATAAAGAGCTGCAGATGATTAAGAAAAAATATCTTATATCCCCTGGTCCAACACCCATTCCTGAGATTGTCCTCTCTGCAGCAGCTCAGCCTTTGATCCATCACAGGACGCCTGAATTTTCTAAAATATTTATGGAAGTTGTTCAAGGGCTTCAATACGTGTTTCAAACCAAACAAGATGTATTTGTTTTGACTTCCTCTGGCACAGGAGCTATGGAAGCCGCTGTGGTGAATACTCTTTCTCCTGGCGATGAAGTTTTGGTAATAAATGGCGGTAAATTTGGAAACAGATGGGCTTGCCTATGCAGGGAATATGGTTTGAAAACAAAAGATATTAAAATCAAATGGGGAAAAGGCTATCCTAAGGATAAACTCAGAGCGGATCTTTCAAACAGTCCTGATATTAAAGCTGTTTTTTCTACTCTTTCTGAGACATCAACAGGAGCTGTTTATGACATAAAAGGATACAGTAAAGTGCTTAAAAATAAAGAAATCCTGTTCGTGGTGGATGGAATTTCAGGATTAGGTGCGGCTCCATGCCCTATGGATGAATGGAATATAGATGTTTTGATTGCCGGCTCACAAAAAGTTTTTATGGTTCCTCCTGGACTTTCATATATAGCTTTCAGCCAGAAAGCGTGGGGTTTTGTTGAAGAATCTTCACTTCCTAAATTTTATTTTGATGCCAAGAGCGCTAAACAGAGCTTGGAGAAAAAGACAACTCCTTATTCTCCTGGAATTTCTTTGATTGTTCAGCAACAAAAAGCCCTGGAAATCATTAGAAATATAGGATTAAATGATCTCATAGAACATCACAGCTTGCTCGGGAGAGCCACCCGGGCAGGAATTAAAGCTTTGGGTCTAGAACTTTTAGCTGAAAATCCAGGCAATATATTAACAGCTGTTAAAATACCTGAGGGAATAGACGGGCTTAAGCTGATAGAAATCATGCATAATAAATATGGTGTTTATATAGCGGGTTCTCAGGCCCCTCACAAAGGTGAGTTTTTTAGGATTTCTCATTTAGGATATATGAGTCGGTTTGATATTATCATTGCTTTATCAGCACTCGAGATGACTCTCTCTGAACTTGGATACGGATTTGAACTGGGAGAGTCAATCAAAGCTGCTGAAAAGACATTAAAGGAGGATTTATAATGAAAAAAGTATTAATATGTGATGCTTTACATCCTGATGCTTTGGAAGAGCTTAAGTCTTTATCTGATTTAGATGTTACATTAAAAACAGGAATGGATGAATCTGAACTGATAAAAACAATTCCTGATTACAATGCAGCTGTGGTTAGAAGTGCCACCAAAATAACTAAAAACGTTGTTGAGGCTGCCTCAAACTTAGAGCTTATCATCCGAGCTGGGATAGGGCTGGATAACATTGACCTTGATGCAGCTGAAGAAAAAGGGATTGAGGTGAGGAATACACCTACGGCCACTACTATTTCTGTGGCTGAGCATACATTTGGACTGATGTTAGGAGCGGTGCGGCAGCACGGCAGAGGAAATTTATCCATGAAACAGCACAAATGGGAGAAAAAGAAATTAAAAGGAAGTGAACTTTATGGAAAAACATTGGGGATTATCGGGAGTGGTAGGATAGGACTGGCTGTTGCCCAAAGAGCCATTGCTTTTGGGATGAAGGTCATTGTGTATGATGTTGTTGAAGTCAAAACTGACCTTGATATTGAACAAGTATCCTTAGATGAACTTTTCAAACGGGCGGATATCATCTCTCTCCACCTGCCTTTAACAAAAGACACCAAACATATCATAAGCGATGAAGAGTTCTCGAAAATGAAAGATGGAGTGGTGATCGTGAATGCGGCTCGAGGAGGAGTGGTGGATGAGAAAGCCCTTTTAAAAGCACTCGATGAAGGAAAAGTCAAAGCCGCGGCCATGGATGTGTGTGAGGTAGAACCTCCGGAGGAATTCGATCTCATTGATCATCCTAATGTTCTTGCGACTCCCCATATAGGAGCGGCCTGTGCCGAAGGACAGAGAAGAGCGGGATTGGAAGTGGTTAAAATACTTAAGGAAAAATATTTGTGAGTATTGATAGTCCGATGATTTATCTTGACAACAATGCCACCACTCAAATCGATCCTCAGGTATGTCAAAAGATGTCTTTGTTTCTGGAACACCAGTTCGGGAATCCTTCTTCTCTTTACCCTATAGGAAGGGAAGCTAAAGAATCCATAAACCAGGCTCGTGAAAATATAGCTGACGGACTCGGAGCAGAGAGAAGTGAAATCATTTTCACCGCTTCCGGAACAGAATCAGATAATTTTGCCATCAGGGGAGTTATGGAAGCTTTTCCTGAAAAAGATGAATTTGTCACTTCTGCTATTGAGCATCCTGCCGTTATAGAAACAGCCAATTATCTGAAAAAATTGGGGAAAAAGGTCTCTTTTGTTCCTGTTGATAAATACGGCATGATTGACTTGGATAGGTTCCAAGAAAAAGTGACTTCAAAGACAGCCCTTGTTTCCATCATGCATGCGAATAATGAAATCGGCGCTCTTCAGCCTATTGAGGATATTGTCCGGATTGCCAAAAACAAAGAAGCATTAGTGCACACAGACGCGGTTCAGACATTTGGAAAAATAGAATTTGATGTTCATAAGTTAGGTGTTGATCTTTTATCCATATCAGGTCATAAAATTTATGGTCCCAAAGGAGTGGGAGCTTTATTTGTTAAAAAAGGGACTCCCCTCCTCCCTCTCATCCATGGAGGGCATCAAGAAGGAAAAATGAGAGCGGGAACCGAAAACACAGCTGGGATTGTGGGATTTGGAGAAGCAGCTAAAATAGCCACTGATAGGTTAAAAAAAGATAAAAAAAGACTTTACAAGCTGGCTAATCAGCTCAAAAAAGGAATAGAGTCCAGCGTCCCTGATATTAAGTTTAATGGTCCTGAAGAAGAACGGATTAAGACAACATTGAATTTTTCTTTTCTTAGACTGGAAGCAGAAGCGGTTCTCTTGGCTTTAGCTACCAAAGGAATCTATGTTTCAACAGGTTCTGCCTGTAGTGAAGACTCTGATGATGTCTCTCATGTTCTCACCGCCATAGGGCTTAGTCCGGAACAAGCCCGTTCCTCTCTTAGATTTTCTATTGGAAGATTCAACACAGAAGAAGACATCAAAACTGTTCTCAAAGAACTTCCAGAAATCATCGATAATCTCAGAAAAATATCCTCGGGTTTAGAAGATTGATGTTTATTTTATCTGTTTAAGGTATTTTTTTCTTACCTTTAGGAAAAACGAGTGGTAGGTCTTCTCTCTAAAATCTGGATAAGTCCAATTAATGGTTCTTATTTCATCTTTACCAAACAAAAGTTCTAAATGACCGTATATTCCCTGACTTAAAGGAATCCTGTGAGCAAAGTCTTTGACTGTCGCCATAATTAAAGAGGAAGAGTTCACGAGCCCAGGATCTAAATTCACTATGCGATGGTATCTGTGGAATTTTTTTCTTATTTTTTCTTCGAGATGGTTGGTGTTTATTTTTATTTCACTCAATTTTTCAGGATCGATCAATTTTTCAAAACTTAAAAATTTTCTGCTCAGGGAAGCCCCGCCCATCTGTTTTGAATAATAATCTGAATAAGTGAACTCAAACACATCACTTTTTAAATCAATAGGACCAAATAAGCGCTGCACTTCCTTCTCAGCACTTAGAAAAAATTCTAGCTTTCCAGCCATGACTCCTATGATTAATTTCCGTTTTTCAAATGATTTTGTTTCAGCCATTACCTCAAAATTTTATATTAATAAAAAACATAACTCAAATTCTCAATGACAATGAATAGACATTTGAGACAATATCTTTTATAATTCTTCCCATTATGAAATGGGTATATATTGAGGACCTTCCAAAGCATGAGAACCAGCAAGTCGAAATAAGAGGCTGGGTCTATAACAAACGTTCCAGCGGGAAAATAAGATTCATCATTGTGAGAGATGGAACTGGCTATGTCCAGGGGACTATTTATAGCCCTAAAAAAGACAGTCCTGCTTTTAAAAAATTTGATCGATTGACCCAGGAATCATCTCTTTATATGAGAGGTCAAGTCCGAAAGGAACAAAGAGCACCAGGTGGATATGAAATAAGTGTCAGCGAGATTGAGATCATCCAAGTGGCTAAAGATTATCCCATCACTCCTAAAAAGCACGGAATCTCCTTTCTGATGAAAAACAGGCATCTCTGGCTGAGGTCCCGGAAACAGAATGCCATCCTTCAAATAAGAACTGAGTTAATAAAGGCAGTGAGGGACTTTTTTGATAACAGAGGTTTCCGTCTCATGGACACTCCTATCCTTACTCCGAGTGCCTGTGAAGGAACCACCACCCTTTTTGAAACAGAATATTTTGATCAAAGCGCTTTTCTCAGCCAAAGCGGGCAGCTTTATAATGAAGCCACAGCTATGGCCTTTGGAAAGGTTTACTGCTTTGGCCCTACCTTCAGGGCTGAAAAATCCAAGACCCGAAGGCATCTGATTGAATTTTGGATGGCCGAACCAGAGGTTGCTTTTGCTGAGCTGGATGACATAAAGGAATTAAGCGAAGATCTTGTTCTTTACCTTATTGAGAGAGTTTTAGAAAACAAAAAAACAGAACTTGATACACTAGAGAGAAATATGAAACCTCTTGAGCAGGTAAAAAAGCCTTTTCCTCAATTAACTTATGAAGAAATCCTTCAGGAACTTGAAAAAGAAGGAAGGAAGTTGCAATTTGGAGATGACTTCGGAGCTCCTGAAGAAACTTTGATATCAAAAATATTCAAGCAGCCGGTTTGCATAACACATTTTCCTGCTAAGATCAAAGCGTTTTATATGCAGCCTGATGATAAACGGCCTGACCTAGTGCTGGGCTTAGATGTGCTTGCCTCTGAGGGATATGGAGAAATCATAGGCGGTGGTCAAAGGATACATGATCTAAAGCTCCTTGAAAAAAAGATAAAAGAACATGATCTTCCCAAAAAAGACTATCAGTGGTATGTTGATTTAAGGAAATTCGGATCGGTCCCTCATTCTGGGTTTGGCTTGGGAATTGAACGCACTTTAGCTTGGATCTGCAACATCAAGCATATCAGAGAAACCATTCCGTTTCCCAGGCTGCTTTATCGAATATATCCCTAATTATTTATTCCGAATTTCAACTCGGAAGCATTTCCAAAACCGTGATAGAATTTATTTGACAGATAAGGGGAAGGCCAAGGGATTCCTCATCCCTTGCCCTCTCCCCTTAATAAATATTATACTTCACCTGTATCACAGAATTAGAAAGGCTTCCTTTCAACTCATTTCGCTTGAAGAGTCAAAAGGGCTGATATAAGATAAAGGACTATGGAAAAAGTTGCCTTAATCAACCTCGGCTGCGCTAAGAATCTGGTCGATAGTGAGGTTATGCTGGGATATCTTAATCAACAGGATTATGAAATCACTGCTGATTCGGAGGAGGCAGATATCATCATTATAAATACCTGTGGATTTATCAAAGAGGCCAGAAAAGAATCAGAATCGGTTATCAAAGAGGCCATTGAAGCCAAGGATAGATTTCAGGGAGAAAAAAAAGTGGTTGTGGCAGGTTGTTATGTAGAGAGATGTTTGAGTGAGCTTGAACATAAGTTTCCTGAAGTGGATTATTGGACTGGAGTTAAAGATTTAAATCATATTGTGGATATCATCACAAACACTCCTTATCAAAAATCAGACAAGTGTTATTTGTATGATCATCTATCCCCTCGGTATCTTTCAACACCTCCTTCCTGGGCCTATGTGAAAATTTCAGAGGGTTGTTCTCATACCTGTTCTTTTTGCGCTATTCCTCTCATTAAAGGCCCTTATCAATCCCGATCTGTTTCATCTATTGTGAATGAAACAAAAAGACTGGCGGATAAGGGAATAAAAGAAATCAATATCATTTCTCAGGATTCCACCTACTATGGAAAAGACCTCGGTCTAAAAAATGGTTTGACCCTTCTCATAGAAGAACTCATCAAAATCAAAAAAATAAAATGGATAAGGGTTTTGTATGCTTATCCTGAAGAGATCCATGATTCTTTACTTGATATATTCAAAGAACATAAGATATGCTCTTATTTGGACTGTCCTTTTCAGCATTCAAACCGCGAAATATTAAATAAGATGAGAAGAGGGATGCATGGATCTCAAGCTTTAAGACTTATAGCGAAAATAAGAAAAAAAGTTCCTGATATTGCCTTAAGGACCACTCTCATAGTGGGTTTTCCTGGAGAGAGCAAAGAGAAGTATGAGGAGCTCAAAAATTTTGTACAGGCCGCTAAATTTGATCACTTAGGAGTGTTTACTTATTCGAGGGAGAAGAATACAGAATGCTATGCACTTGGCGATCCTGTGAGTTATGAAACAAAAATAGGAAGGCAGCGTGAATTATTAGATATTCAATCACATATTTCTGCCCATAAAAATAGACAGTATTTAGATCGGATCATGGAGGTTATTGTGGAGGGACGGCTCACCCAAGATCCCACTCTTCTAATGGGAAGAACAAAATATCAAGCTCCAGAAGTAGATGGAATGGTCTATATTGATACCAAAAAGGACCAAAAAGATTATTCCGGCAGAATTGAAAAATTCAAGATCACTGGAAGTGATGCTTATGACTTATACGGAGAATTCATAACATGAAGCTTGTCTCAAAAGTGATTTCGACTTTTTTTGGAATCGGTTATTTCCCTCTTGCCCCTGGAACTTTAGCAAGTCTGGCAACAGTGTTGATCTATAAATACATTCTCTATAAATGGAACTGGCTGTATATGCTGCTGCTTTTTTTGTTGCTGTATATCTTAGGTGTGATCACTTCTTCCATCCATGTCTCTGGATCGGGAATCGATGATCCCAGTGAAGTGGTCCTGGATGAAGTTTTGGGCCAGCTTGTGGCTCTTTTTATGCTTAAGCCATCCTGGATTTTGATTTTGTCAGCTTTTTTTGTTTTTCGTTTCTTTGACATCCTAAAGCCTTTTTACATAAAAAAAGCGGAAGATTTTTCTAAAGGCTGGGGAATTATGCTGGATGACGTCATTGCTGGAATTTATACCAGCATTCTTCTTAATATTGTGATTATTTTGACATGAGAGAAAAAAAAAGCTTGGTCATTGAAATTATTGCGGTTGGATCTGAGCTTCTCACTCCTTTTTATCAAGATACAAACTCCCTTTATATCACTTCCCGATTAAATGATTTGGGTCTAAAAGTCAGTTATAAAAGTATTGTTGGTGATGATCGCAAATCATTATTATCCTGTTTCAATCAAGCTTTAAAAAGATCGGATATGATTTTTATCATTGGAGGCTTAGGGCCTACAAGTGATGATATAACCCGAGAAGTATTTGCAGAATCCCTAGGAAAAGAATTAGAATTTAAACAGGAATTACTAAAAACTATTCAAAAAAGATTCCGCAAAAGGGGCCTTGATATGGCTCCCTCCAATAGAAAACAGGCTTTTATTATAAAAGGATCTGAAGTCATTGAAAACAAATCTGGGACAGCTCCTGGGTTGTGGATTGAAGAATCAGAAGGAGTGTCTATACTCCTTCCTGGTCCGCCGGTTGAATTAAAGACTATGTTTGAATCCGGTATTATGCCTAAGATGAAGACATTTAAAAGAGGATTTATAGCTCATAAAATATTGAAAATGGCTGGAATCACCGAGTCCAGAACAGAGATGCTGATTTCAGATCTATACCCAAAATCACCGGAATTGAATATAACGGTTTTAGCTCATCCAGGACAGATCGAGATCCATATTACCAGTCATTCTGTAGCTTCCTCCAAACAAGCTGAAGAACAAATTAAACCGCTTATTGAATCATTAACCGAACGTTTAAAAAGGTATGTATTTTCTGAAAATGGAGATGAATTAGAGGAAGTTATTGGAAAACTTCTGGTTAAAAACAAAAAAAAATTATCCATTGCAGAATCCTGTACCGGAGGATTTTTAGGGCATCGGATTACAAACATACCTGGCAGCTCTCAATATTTTTTACAAGGCGTTCAAGTCTACTCTAATCAAGCCAAAACCCGGCTTTTAGGAGTGAACAAAGGGGTAATTCGTAAATACGGGGCTGTGAGTTCTGAGGTTGCCGGTTTAATGGCCGAGGGAATAAGAAAAAGATCTGGAACGGATTATGGCTTAGCCATAACAGGAATAGCTGGGCCCGGGGGCGGCACAAAAGAAAAACCAGTGGGACTTGTGTTTACCGCCTTATCCTGGGATAATGGGGTGAAGATTGATCAGAACCGTTTCTTAGGAAACAGAAGTACTGTCAAGTTCAGAGCCACTCAAAAAGCAATGGATATGTTGAGAAGACAAATTTTATTCTAATAAGAGACGTGCCATTTTATTTATAAAGAGGTCTGATGGCTAGGATGAGAGCTTTTATTGCCATAGAAATCGATCCTGAAGTAAAAAAGAACTTAACAAAAATGATCCGTCATTTTGAAAAATTAAGCTCAAGAGTCAAATGGGTCAAGCCATCAGCCATGCACTTAACGCTTAAATTTTTGGGGAACATAGATGAAACAAAAACAGGTCAATTGAAGAATATCCTGGATAAGGTTTCCAAAAAGCATTCTTGTTTTGATTTATCCTGTTCTGGAATCGGCACCTTTCCTTTAAAAAGCAAAAATCCAAAGGTGATCTGGGTTGGAATAGAAGATAATTCATTCATTAAAGGGGTATATGCGGATATTGAAACAGAAGCTGAAAAAATCGGCTTTTCTAAAGAGAAGAGAAGTTTTCACCCTCATCTAACTTTAGGAAGAGTCAAAAAAAAGGCAGAGATCCAAAAACTTATTCCTGAACTCGAACGAACGAAAAATAAAGACTTCGGGAAAACACAAGTCAATAGATTGACTTTATTTAAGAGCACCTTAACTCCTCAGGGAGCTGTGTATGATATACTTTATGAGAGCCCATTAAGATGAAAATATTATTTGCTTTATTTTCTTATTTATTTGGATCTATCCCAACAGGTTACCTCCTTTATCTAAAAATCAAGAAACGAGATATCCGTAACTTTGGCAGCCGAAGCATAGGAGCCACCAATCTTTTAAGACTAACTGATAAAAAAACAGCTCTTTTAGCAGCTTTATTTGATGTAATCAAAGGATTTATCCCTGTTTTTCTATCCTTAAAACTTTTTGACGATCTATTTTTCTCACTTATCTGCGGATTTTTAGCTGTTTTTGGGCACTGTTTTCCCATATACATAAAATTTAAGGGAGGTAAAGGGGTTGCCACTACTGTAGGTGTTTATCTGGCTCTATCTTTACCTTCTTTATTGATATTGGTGTTTGTTTTCTTGGCCATAATCATGATCACAAAATATGTTTCTTTAGGGTCTCTTGTTTCTGTGATGACACTACCGTTCACAGCTTTGATTTTCGGATATGATAAGTTTGTCATTTATTTTGGTATTCTTGTGTTTATTCTCATAGCTTTCCAGCACAGAGAAAACATAAAACGTTTAATCCAGGGAAAAGAAAGGAAATTAGGAGAAAAAGAAGCATGATTGCAAGTGTTATAGGAGGTGGGAGTTGGGGAAGTGCTTTTAGTGTCCATCTTGGGCGCAAAGGGATAGAGACCAAACTTTGGATCCGAGAGCCTGAAATATATGAATCCACTTCCCGAACAAGAGAAAATAAAACTTTTTTACCCGGAGTTGAATTCCCTTCATCGGTTTCATTCGGTAATGACCTCAAGCAGACTCTTCAAAATTCTGATATTGTGTTTATTGCGGTTCCTTCAGAATACTGCAGGCAGATGTATGAAAAGATCTCCTCATTCCTTAGTGAGAATCAAATCATCGTCAGTCTGACCAAGGGGATCGAATATGAATCCCTGAAGCGGATGAGTGAATTGATGCAGAGCACATTTGGACCTGAAACAATTTCAAGAATTGCAGTGATGTCCGGACCCAGTTTCGCCAGAGAAGTTGCGGAATCTCATCCCACCGCCGTGGTTGTGGCTTCCAATAATCCAGATATTGCAAAAAAAGTACAGTTTTTTGTTTCTAATAGTTTTTTCAGAGCGTACACATCAGGCGATGTGGTTGGAGTGGAACTTGCAGGAGCTCTCAAAAATATCATTGCCATCTCTGCAGGAATCTCAGATGGACTTGGCTATGGAAGAAACACACTTGCAGCTCTTATTACCAGAGGTATTGCTGAAATAACAAGACTTGGAGTAAGGATGGGAGCAAAGGCAGAAACTTTTTCAGGATTAGCAGGGATCGGAGACCTTGTTCTAACCTGTACCGGAAAGTTAAGCCGGAATAGACATGTGGGATTCGAATTAGGAAAGGGAAATTCGATTAAGAGCATTCTAAAGGAAATGAGAATGGTGGCCGAAGGGGTCACCACAACGCTTTCAGCCAGAAAACTGGCTGAAAAATTTGAAATAGAAATTCCCATCTGTGAACAAGTCTATAATATATTATATAAAAACAAGGACCCAAGAAAGGCTCTTAAAGACCTTATGTCCAGAAAATTAAAACAAGAAAAAATATTTTAAATATGGGGGAAATATAAATGAAAATAAAACCAGTCGTTATTCTTTTGATTTGCGCTTCTCTGATAACCTGTGTTTCGACTCAGGAAAAAATACAAAGGCAGAGAGAAAAAGATCCTCATTATCAATACAACCTTGGTATTTTTTATATCAATAATGATCAGCCAGAAAAGGCTTTGGAATATCTCAACAAATCACTTTCTTTGGATCCTGATAATACCCTAACTTTAATAGGGATGGGACTGGCTCATTCGTTGCAGGGAAATTTAAAGGAATCTGAAAAATATTACAAAAAAGCCTTGAGCCTGGATCCCACTTTATCAGAAGCCCATAACTATTTAGGATCTGTGTATCAAGAAATGGGATTTCTGGATAAAGCTGAGCAGGAGTTTCTTAAAGCAGCTCGAAATGAAAATTATCACTCTCGGGAACTTCCTTATTATAACTTGGCCCGTCTTTATTTGATTAAGAAGGAAAAAGAGAAGGCTTATGAATATATAAAGAAGTCCATTGAAATGAATAACAATCTTGTTATGTCTTTGAATCTTTATGCTGTAATTTGTGAAGAATTTGAAAGATACGAAGAAGCCATAGACTATTACCAAAAGGCAATCAAGCTTTCTCCAGATGAAATAAATATCAAGTTTAATTTAGCAGGGGCTTATTTAAAAAAAGGCGATTATGAAGAGGCAGAAAAAGTTCTGCTTGAGATCAAGCCCAAAGTCCAGGACCCTGAGATGAAGAAAAATATTGATAAATATCTTGATATTATTGAAGAGAACAAAAAACACTGAGGGATCAGGTTCCTTCTTCCCATCCCGCCAGATACTTTTTTTGTTCCTCAGTTAAGCTGTCTATTTGAACACCCATGGACTTTAATTTTCTCAAAGCAATGTCCTCATCAATTTCTAAAGGCACTGGATATACTTTTTTCTGAAGGACATTTCCTTCCTTATAAAGATGGACAGCGCTCAAGGCCTGATTGGCAAAACTCATATCCATAACAGAAGCTGGATGGCCTTCGGCTGCAGAGAGATTTAAAAGGCGTCCGTTGGCAAGAAGAAAGACTTTTCTTCCGTTTTTAAGGGTAAATTCTTCCACAAACTTTCTGATGTCTCTTTTTCCTTTGGACATTTTATTAAGAGCTGGTATGTCGATCTCAACGTTGAAATGTCCTGAATTAGCCACAATGGCTCCATCTTTCATTTTCTCAAAGTGCTGGGTTGACAGAACGTTTTTATCTCCAGTCACAGTCACAAACAAATCTCCGATCTCAGCTGCTTTTTCCAAAGGCATGACCTGAAATCCATCCATGACCGCTTCTAAAGCTTTAAGTGGTTCCACTTCGCATATAATGACCTTAGCTCCGGCTCCTTTAGCTCTTAAGGAGACTCCTCTGCCACACCACCCATAGCCACAAACAACAAAATTGGTCCCGGCAATCAGTATATTGGTAGACCTTAATATTCCGTCAATAGTGCTTTGACCGGTCCCATATCTGTTATCAAACAGATGTTTTGTTTTGGCATCGTTGACTGCAATAATTGGATAATTCAAAACTTTTTGCGCAGCCATGCTTTTTAAGCGGATAACCCCAGTAGTGGTTTCTTCAGTTCCTCCTATAATATTCCGGAGGAGTTCTTTTCTTTGGGAATGGATAGTGCTTACCAGGTCTGCTCCGTCATCCATTGTGATTTGAGGTTTATTATCTAATGCCTGATTGATGTGTTTATAATAGGTTTCATTGTCCTCCCCTTTTATAGAAAAAACAGAGATTTCATGCTTCTTGACCAAGGCAGCTGCTATATCATCTTGGGTGCTTAATGGATTGGAAGCGGTTAAAACAACTTTGGCTCCTCCCTCTTTCAAAGTTTCCATAAGATTAGCTGTCTCACTGGTTACGTGAAGACAGGCAGATATTCTTACCCCATCCAGAGGTTTCTCTTTCCTGAATTTCTCTTTTATGTCTGCAAGAACGGGCATAAATCTTGCTGCCCATTCCATACGCAGTTGGCCCTTTTCGGCAAGGCTTAAATCTTTGACGTCATAATTCATTGGATACTCCTCTTGTTTATTATTTCTGTTTATATAACAAATCTTTTTATTTAACCTGGATTATTCACGAGTCGAGGTTGCTGCAGATGCAAGGCACAGGGTATGAAGTCGTGGTCCTTCACTACGAATGCCCTGTAACGAAGCAGATGCAGTGAGATCGGCTCGCCTCAATGGTAAAAAAATGGCGATTAAAATAAAATACCTAAACAGGAAAATAGTTTCAATCGTCATTTTTGAAAAAACCTTGTATATCGCTGAAAATAAATTGATAATAAAAACATCGCCATTTTTTTATGAATAGGTCAGGTTAATCAATATCGAAAAAATTAAAGTCCGGCATCTTTTTTCAGTGCTTCTGCCTTATCAGTCTTTTCCCATGGGAATATGTTTCGCCCAAAGTGACCGTAGGCAGCTGTTTTTTTATAGATCGGATTCAAAAGATTTAAGGTGCTGATCATTCCTTTGGGTTTGAGTTCGAAATGCGCCCTGATGAGTTCTTTTATTTTATCTTCTTGGACATCTGATGTTCCAAAGGAATCAACCATGATGGAAACGGGTTCAGCAACTCCAATGGCATAGGCAATCTGAACTTCGATTTTATCAACAATTCCAGCAGCCACTAAATTTTTTGCGATGTAGCGGGCCATATAAGAACCGGACCGGTCTACTTTTGATGGATCTTTTCCTGAAAAACACCCTCCTCCATGACTTCCGATGCCGCCGTAGGTATCCACAATGATTTTACGGCCGGTCACTCCAGTGTCTGCAAACGGTCCACCCTGCTCAAATCGGCCTGTGGGATTGATATAAAATTTTGTATTTTTATCCAGCATATCTTCAGAGATGACTTCACGGATAACTTTATTTTCAACATCAGCTCGTAGATCTTTCATTTTTACATTGGGTTCATGCTGGGCAGAAATAACCACAGCATCGATTCTTTTAGGGGTGTCTCCATCATATTCTACTGTGACCTGAGACTTTCCGTCAGGACGTATGTAATCCAATATTGCTTCGCGCCTTACCTGAGTCAGTCTTTTGACTAGTTTATGAGCCAGCATAATAGGAAGGGGCATCAGTTCTTTGGTTTCACTGCAAGCATATCCAAACATCAATCCCTGGTCTCCAGCTCCCTGTTCCCGTTTTTTGCTTTCATCCACCCCTCTGGCAATATCAGAAGACTGCTCATGTATAGAAGACATCACCCCGCAGGTCTCATAATCAAATCCATATTTTGAGCTGTTGTATCCGATCTCGTTGACTGTATCTCTGACCACTTGCTGGAAGTCGCAGTAGGCTTCGCTTGTTATTTCTCCGGCTATGATCACCATCCCGGTTGTCACAAGTGTCTCGCAGGCAACCCGGCTCTTAGGGTCCTTTTTGATCAGATCATCCAGGATGGCATCAG
This sequence comes from Candidatus Aminicenantota bacterium, assembly GCA_041686095.1. Classification (GTDB taxonomy): domain Bacteria; phylum Acidobacteriota; class Aminicenantia; order Aminicenantales; family Aminicenantaceae; genus WJMT01. Next base: position 58,638 of record JAWLEN010000001.1, on the reverse strand, counting down.
AAACTTGATCGCAAATTTTATCTGGATGGCCTTCAGTTACAGATTCAGAAGTGAAAAGATGTATTCCGTCTTTACTCATAATTATGATACTCCTTTCTGGTATCAATCCAGTTGTAAATCTGGATGACCCATAAAAAAATCTATTTATGAATTATCCAGGTAATAAAAGGCTGGAATAAATAAAGACATTATCATATTAAGAATATTATTTCAATTATAGGGATTAAACTGGAAGTATTTCTAAAAAACGTGATAGAGTTTACTTGACAGATAAGGGGAAGGGCAAGGGATTCGTCACCCGATCGATTCCCTTTAATAAATATTATTCATCACCTGTATCACGGTTTTTAGAAATACTTCCGAATTAAACTGCATAAGAGATTCTTGGATGAGCAGGTTGAATTAAGACAATTTTCATGATAAAAGATAAAGCCTGAATATCATGAAAACTTTGAAAGTTAAAAGCGATTTGTCGGAACTTAAAAAAGTCCGGTCTTTTTTAAAGGAAATTCTTAAGGAAAAAGATGTGTCTGAGAAAGACTACTATATTATGGACCTGTCCCTGGTAGAAGTATGTATCAATATCATTAAGTATGCTTATCCAAAAAACAAAGGCACTATCTATCTAAAAAGCTGGATAGAAAAAAATAAAGTTTTTTTTGAGATAAAGGATGACGGGATTCCTTTTGATCCCAGAAGCATTAAAAAACCCAATATATCAGAAATAATAGACAAGGAAAAAAAAGGAGGCTTAGGTGTTTTTCTCATAAGGAGCCTTATGAACAGTGTTGAATACCAACGAAAAAAAAATCAAAATATTCTTCTTATGAGCAAGTCTTTTTAATCTCGTGGATCTATATACAGGCGGTTGAAACAAAAAAATATTAACATGGATTATTCATGAGTTCAGGTTGATAGTTATAGGAGAAAAATGACATGAGTCAACTTATCTCTCCTCATAGGGGAAAACTTCGGCCTCTTCTGGTTAAAGGAAAACAATCAGAAGAATACAAAAAAAAAGCAGAGACTCTTACCGAGGTAAGGCTATCCTCCCGTGAGACGTCAGATCTTATTATGATGGCCATAGGCGCATTCAGTCCCCTGTACGGCTTTATGAAAGAACAAGACTATAAAGAAGTTATGGATAATATGCATTTATCTGACGGGACTCTTTGGCCTATTCCTATCACTTTGTCTGTCACCAAGCAACAAGCTGATCATATTACTTTAGGAGAAGAAATCGCGCTCATAGATGATGAAAGCAGCAACTTAATGGGTCTTATGAAGGTTGAAGATAAGTACAGCTATGATAAGGAATATGAAGCTAAGCAGGTTTTTTTCACCAAAGATGAGGCTCATCCAGGCGTAAAAAAAGTATTTCAACAACATGAGGTTCTCCTCGGAGGACCCGTGAAAGCTCTGAGTGAGGGTCCTTATCCTGAATTATATGGATCTTATTATGCTCGACCTGCCGAAACAAGGGAAATATTTTTAAAAAAGGGATGGTCAACAATCTCTGCTTTTCAGACCAGAAATCCCATTCATAGAAGTCATGAATACTGCACAAAAATCGCTCTTGAATTGACTGATGGGATTTTGATTCATCCTCTAGTAGGAAAGTTAAAAGCAGATGATATACCTGCTGATATAAGGATGAAGTGTTATGAAGTCCTTCTTAAAAATTATTACCCTAAGGAACGAGTGGTTCTCAAAGTATATCCCATGGAGATGAGGTATGGAGGTCCCAGGGAAGCTCTGCTTCATGCCATATTCAGGCAGAATTATGGATGTACTCATCTCATTATAGGAAGAGACCATGCAGGGGTGGGAAATTATTATGGTCCTTTTGATGCTCAGAAAATATTCACTCAAATAAAACCCGGAGAACTGAAAATTCAGCCTCTTAATATTGACTGGACTTTTTGGTGTCATAAATGTGATGGAATGGCATCCATGAAGACCTGCTCCCATGATAAAAAATATCGAGTTCTTATAAGCGGCACCAAAGTAAGAGAAATGCTTTCAAAAGGCCAGATGCCGCCTAAAGAATTCACCCGGCCCGAAGTGGCTCAAATTTTGATTGATTACTACAAAAAATCTGGGCATTCAAAGTGAGATACAAATGGAGAACACCATGACCGTTCAAAAAGCAACCAATATTACCTGGCACAAAGGCGATGTCACCAGAGAAGATAGAAATAAGCTCCTCAATCAGAAAGGAATTGTTATCTGGTTCACAGGATTGTCTGGATCCGGAAAATCAACACTGGCCCATGCCTTGGAAAAAAAACTTTTTTATGAAAGAAAACTATCTGTCGTTCTGGATGGAGACAATATCCGCCACGGATTAAACAAAAATCTAGGATTTTCTCCAGAAGATAGAGAAGAGAATATTAGGCGTATAGGAGAGGTAGCTAAACTTTTTTCTGAGACTGGTATCATCACCATGACTGCTTTTATATCTCCTTACCGCAGGGACAGAGATAAAGCCCGTGCGCTTTTGGAAAAAGGTAAATTTATTGAAGTTTTTTTAAAAGTTCCCCTAAAAATTGCTGAGAAAAGAGATCCCAAAGGACTTTATAAAAAAGCAAGAAAAGGAGAGATCAAGGAATTCACGGGGATATCTGCTCCTTATGAAGAACCTTTCTATCCTGAAATTATCATAGATACGTCAAAATACAGCATCAAAGAAAGCACAAAGATTATTTATAAATTCTTAAAAGATAAAGAGTTAATATAAAAAGAGAATGTTAAAATATTGACTTATAACTATTGTTTTGATAAAAGCTTATAGATGAAAAGATGAAAATAAACATCAGAGAGAAACAAGAAGTCACCATATTGGATGTCAAAGGAGAGATCAGAAGATCTGAAGCCTCTGACGTTACTCTGCATCAAATGATTAAAGATCATCTTGATCAAAACAAAAGAAAATTTCTTCTAAATTTGGAAAAAGTGGAATTTATTGACAGTTTCGGGGTGGGTGAAATACTTGCCAGTTATATCTCAACTCAAAACGTAGGGGGAAGTTTAAAACTCACAAATATATCGAAAAAGCTTTCTCTTGTATTCCAAGTCACTATGTTATCAAAAGTCTTAGATATATTTAGTGATGAACAAAAAGCATTGGAAAGCTTTTCAAAAGGATAACCGCATTCTTTTAATCGGCATCTGTGAGTGAAAATATGCTTAGAAAATTCACATTTAGATTCATAAATATAGGTCAAGAAAAAAGAAGATTATCCATATATCTTTTTTTGTATTTCTTTTTAATCACAGCTCCTTTCACCATAATGAAGTCTGTTAGAAATGCGGACTTCATTGACAAACTGGGAAAAGATCATCTCCCTTATGCCTATCTTTTAACCGCTTTGATTGCTGGAATCGTGGTGGTCCTGCACGCCAAATTTCAGGCTAAGATTGCGAAAAGAAAATTAATCTTGTCCAGTCTTGTCTTTTTTTCATTCATAAATATTGCTTTGTATTTTCTTTTTCTATCAGAATTAAGATGGTTTCCTTTAGCAAATTGGATATGGGTCAATATCTTGATTTCTGTTCTCATGACTCAATTCTGGCTGGTAGCCAATGAGGTGTTTAATCCAAGAGAAATAAGAAAGATCATTGGCTTCATAGGAAGCGGAGGGATTTTGGGTGGATTGTTAGGAGGTCTTTTAACTAAATTTTCTGCGGGTACTTTTCTTTATAACTATTTATTTTTGATATCAGCCTTTATGCTGCTCCTGTGTTTTTTTATAGCCAGCCTGATTTTTAAAAATTATAAAGATGATTTATCTGAAGAAAAAAAAGATACTGTTGAAAGAAAAGAAAAAATAAATCCAGCCTCTGAAATTAGTTTTAAATCATGTTGGGATTGTGTGAGGAATAATCCTTATCTTTATTTAATGGCTCTGATCGTTTCTGTCACTTTTATTGTTTCTTTGCTGATTGATTTTCAGTTCAACTCGATTGTATATAATAACATCACAGGAGAACGTAATCTCGCTTCATTTTATGGACTGTTTAATGCCGGAGTCATGGTTTTTGCTTTCCTGTTTCAGATTTTTATTACCGGGAAATTGATCAAAAACTTGGGAGTCAGAGGGGCTTTGCTTTTTTGTCCTCTGATTCTTATCTTTTTGTCAATCGGAATCTTGTTTTTTCCTATAATATTTTTTGGTGCGGCTATCAAGGCAAGTGATAAAAGCCTTTCCTATTCTGTGAATCAGTCGATCAGAGAAATTCTCTATATTCCTGTGGATCCTGAACTCAGATATAAAGCCAAAGTGTTTATAGATATGTTCCTACAGCGTTTTGCCAGGGGAATAGGCGCTTTGGTGACCCTTGTATTTATCTATTTTGAAATTAAAGTAAAGTTTATAAGCCTTGTCTCTCTTGTTTTTATCGCCATATGGATTCTGATCAGCCTTAGAATAAATAGGGGCTATCTTAATGTCATTAAACAGAGTATACAAAGAAAATGGAACCGCGCTGAAAAATCTGTTTCTGACACCGTGGATTTGGATTACACTAAATTGGTGTTTGATACTCTAGAGAGCCGAAAAAGAAGTGAAATTCTCTATGCCATGCATGTTTTTGATTTGATCCGACAGGATAAATTAACTCCGGAATTGGAAAAAATCATTTCTGAAAAAACAGAAGAAGCAAAAGCCTCTTCCTATGATGCTCTTTTTGGAGCAGAGGGAGGTTCCTGGGCCTATATATCAGAGGACAAAGAAACAAAAAAAGACCTTAAAACAAATATCAATGAAGTGATGTCCCTTAAGTCTTACCAGGAATTGATGGAAAAATATACAGATAGAGTCATGGATAAAAGCAAGGAAACAGAGATAGAGAAAATGGAGGTGGCCAAAGCTATTGGTCTTATGGCTCCAGATTCTCCGCTGGTCAGTAAACTCCCTGCACTCATTAAAGACAATTCCCCCGAAATATCAAGATACGCTATTGAAAGCGCTGCTAAATTGAAGAAAAAAGAATTTATACCTCTTCTTATTGAAAAACTGAGGAATCCCCCTCTCACGGAGGATTCCATCACAGCCTTAACCAAATATGGAAAAACAGCTCTCCCCTATTTGGAGAAAAGCCTCAAAGATTCGAGTACAGATATTCAGATCAAGAAAGGTATAGTTAGGATCTTATCCAAAGAGAGCAGTCAGCAGGCTGTAGATATCCTTATAAAAAATCTTAAAAAGGGCCCAGATGAACTTGAAGATGATATCATTGACTCACTGGATAAAATCTGTTCAGAAGAACCAGATTTAAATTTTGATGTTCCGTTTATTAAATCCTATGTATTGAAAAAAATAAAAAAACATTCTCAGCTGCAATTCACTTATACTGAGTTAGGAGAGCAAGAAGAAAAAGAATTATCCAATTCTTTAAGCGATATTTTTAAACTTCTCGGTCTTATCTATTCTCAAGATGACATGATGAAAGCTTATCAGAATATCAAGAGCGGAACTAAAGATTCCACAGCCTACGCAATAGAGCTTTTGGATAATACTTTGAATAAAGAATTACGAGAATTGCTCATTCCGATCATAGAGGATGTTTCCCTGGGAAAGCCTTGAACTTTGATCCGCTCTTATATTATGCTTAATAGTTAATGATAATTAAATGAAAACTATTTAAACCAATAATGAATTTAAAAAAAATAGTGCTGTTTTGTTTGGGGCTTAATTTTGTATTTAATGGATTTTCGCAAGTCAAGCAAATAGAAGTCCAAGAGCCCTTCCATTTTTCCATATATAGCCTTAAAAATGGATTAACTATTATTCTTTCTGAAGACCACACTCTCCCTCTGGTTACGGTAGCTTGTGCTTATAAAGTGGGCTCAGCTTATGAGGAAAAAGGCAAAACTGGAATGACCTACTTATTGGAAAACCTGATGTTTATGGGATCAAGAAACGTGGGCCCTATGCAGCACATAAGATTTATCCAAAGGATAGGAGGTGAGTTTAACGCCCTTACATCCTGGGACAAAACTCTCTTTTATCAAACAGTTTCTTCTAACCAGCTTCCTCTGGTATTGTGGCTTGAATCAGATAGGATGAATTCTCTGAATTTAAATTATGCAAATGTTGAGGAGACCAAAAATTTGCTCATGGAAATGATAAGAACTCAAAAAAAGGAAGATCTTTTTCTGAAGAGTTTGCAGGAATTTGACCGATTGCTTTACCCTGAATTTCCTTACAACCATCTCATTTTGGGAAATGAAGAGGATTTAAAAAGCATCACTCTAAAAGATGTGAGGGATTTTTATAACACTTTTTATAAGCCTAACAATGCGGTTCTGTGTATTACTGGAGATATCGACCAAGAAAAAACACTCCGTTTAATAAAAAGATACTTCCATACTATAGATCCATCTAAAAATATACCTTTGGCTCCATCTTTTAAGGGAGATTTCAAACAGGAAAAGCATGAAAAAATAATCATAAATAAAAATGTTTCAACTCCGGGATTTAGATTGGGCTATAGGCTTGATTCTCCATATTCTAATGATTTTTACATTATGACTATGATCGATTATTTATTGCTTCATGGAGAGAGTTCTCGTCTTTACAAAAGATTGATTGAAAGAAACAAACTTGCTCTCATGCTTAACGGGGGAATAGAAAAAAGAATAGACTTAGCTGTATTTAAATTTTTTGTTCTTTCTAATAATGAGGCTACCAAAGAAATCGCAAAGAAATCTTTGTTATCAGAAATTAATAAGTTAAAGTCTTCTTTGATTTCAAACAGGGAACTAAATAAGGTGAAAAATATATTCAAGGCAGATTATATAGATAACTACTATTCTCCTGAAAAAAGAGCTTTGTTTCTGATTAGGAATTACTTATCTAAAATTGATATCCGGGACTTAGGAGGAGAATTAGATAAGTATTTAAATGTGAGTGCCTCGGAAATTGTTGGGATCATGAATAGATATTTTACAGAAAATAATGTTCTAATAGAGATTAAATCCAAATGAAGATAAAAAAAAGAAAAAGCAAATCTTTTAATCTGCCAATTTTACTTGTTCTTTTTGTTTTTTTATTTTTGACATCTCCTGTGGAAGCCCAGGAAAAATTCCGGAAATCGCCTCCGCTTCCCTATCCTTTACCTGATTTAAATATGCCTGCCATTGAGACCTCTACCTTATCGAACGGACTGCAAATTTCAGTGGTTCCAAAACAACAGCCTTATATTGATATGCATTTAATCATTATGACTGGAGAAAGCTTGTCTCCGGACCACCTTCCAGGTTTAGCTAGTTTTACAGCCAACATGCTTTTTAAAGGAGCGGTGGGCTTATCATCTTCCCAAGTGCAAGAACAAATCGAATTCATTGGAGGAGACGTTTCTGTAAGAACCTATCCTGATTATTCTTTATTTTCAATCACTTTTCTCAAAGATTACTTGAGTGAAGCAGTTAAGCTTTTGAGTGATTTGCTGACTCAACCTGATTTCTCAAAAAATGAAGTCAATAATGTCAAAAGAGATATGTTTTATGAGATTATAAGAAATACGAATCCAGAACATTTAGGGAGAAAACTGCTCTTTCAAATTATTTTCAATAACCACCCTTATGAAAAATATGTGTTTAATAGTGGTGTTATAAAGAGATTAACAAGAAAAGACTTGTTAACATTTTTTGATAAGTTTTACAGGCCTAATAATGCAAAGCTTTTGATTATTGGTGATATTTCCCCTTCCCAGGCTGTAAGTATTACTGAACAGCATCTCAGTTTATGGCAAAAAAAATCGCTCGAAACTTATCATATCAATCCTCCTCCTGCAATAACAAAGCCAAAGATTTGCTTCACCGATGTTTCTAATACAGAAGAAGCCATCATTTTTATTGGGAATATCCTTCCTCACAAAGACACTGAGGACCATTTCTCATACTTGGTGTTCAATCAAATACTAGGAGGATCTCATATAAGCAGACTTTTTATGAATCTTCGAGAAACAAAAGGTTATGCTTATTGGGCATTCAGCAATATAGAACTATTTAAAAATTGTGAATTGTTTTATGTCAAGGCTAAAGTAAAAACAGAATATTTGTATCCTTCTATCAAAGAGATATTAAAAGAAATAAGAAGTTTGATTGAGAATAAAATACCCAATCATGAGATCGAGCAGGCAAAATCCTATTTGATTGGTCATTTTCCCGTTAAAATTTCAGAACACAGTGATTTTTCATTAAGGATATCGGAAATGGTTGCCTTAGATATGAAAGAAATTTACTGGGGAAATTATTACGAAAATATCATGTATATTAACTCAAATTCTGTATTTAATACTTTCCAGAATGTTAATTTCTTAAACCCTGTGGTTGTGGTGGTCGGAGACAAAGATGTTGTTTTGGATTATATCAAAGAATTTGAAGAAGTAGAGATCTATAACAATGAAGGTGTATTCCAATATAAATTAAAAAAAGAGGCACAAAATAATTCGCAGTTATAGAATAATCTGATATAATAATAAAAAATTTTTCTGTGGGGAGATGGGAATGAAAGAATGGAGAAAAGGACAAAAAGCACTCAAGTTGATTGAAGGAAACATTGCTTTAGTTGATGCAGAGGCGGTAGTCAATGCAGCTAATAAGTCATTAATACTTGGGGGAGGAGTGGCTGGAGCTATTCGCAGTTTTGGGGGGCCTTCCATTCAAGAAGAATGCAATTCAATTGGCCCCATTGAGGTGGGTGAAGCCGTCATTACAGGTGCTGGAAAACTCAAAGCCAAATATGTTATCCATGCTGCCGGCCCTGTATATGGTGAAGGAAATGAAGACGAAAAGCTGAGGAAAGCCACTCGCAACAGCCTGGAAATAGCTGAAAAGAAAAAATTAAAAAATATTGCCTTTCCTGCCATAAGTGCTGGGATTTTTAGATTTCCCATAAAACGGTGCAGTGAGATCATGATAAAAACATGTTTGGATTTCCTGAAAAAACATGAATATCCAAAAGAGATCATTTTGTGTTTATACGGAGATAAATCTTTCTCTGTTTTTGAAGGAACGTTAGATAATATTGAAAAATAGTTATTTTAATAGAAAAAATCACTCTATATTAATGTTAGCGGTTGGATAGATAAGTGGGACTATCCATCATTTTTCTATAAGTATCTGAATTAAAAAAATCAGCCTGCTCTAGAGCTTTGTCTATGGATGATTTTTCCTTGCTTATCTGATTTATTTATGCCATGATTAAAATGATATATAAATAAAAAATATTGGAGGATATAAATGGCTAAAGATTTAACTGATTTGGCGCCCCCGATTTTATGGAAACATTTTCAAGAATTTCTAAAGATCCCGCATTGTTCAGGAAATGAAAAAGCTATTGGAGATTATATTATATCAGTGGCAAAACGCCTTAATCTTGATTATAAAAGAGATGATGTAGGAAACGTTGTTGTTTCTAAGAAAGCGTCTAGAGGAAGTGAAGATTCTGTAGGAGTGATACTCCAGGGTCACTTGGATATGGTGTGTGAAAAGAATTCAGATGTGGAACATGATTTCAAAAAAGACGCTATAAAAACACAAATAGATGGAGAGTGGGTGAAGGCAAAAGGAACCACTCTTGGAGCTGACAATGGGATCGGAGGATGTGCTGCTTTAGCAATTATGGAAAATGATGATATCAAGCACCCTCCTTTAGAATTTTTATTTACTGTAGAAGAAGAGACCGGTTTGACTGGAGCTTCTCAGATTCCAGAGGGATTTCTAAAAGGAAAAAGGCTTCTAAACCTGGATAGTGAAGATGAAGGTGAATTCACTATCGGCTGTGCTGGAGGGGCTGACAGTCAGATTTTCCTTCCATTTGAAACAGAAAAAAACACCAGTGATGAAATATATGAATTAAAGTTGTCTGGATTTAAAGGAGGTCATTCAGGAATCGATATAAATCTAGGAAGAGGAAATGCCATAAAACTGTTGTCACGAATACTTTGGAATGTATCTCAGAGTATTTCCTTTCAGTTGTTTCATATAGAAGGAGGCAATCTCCGTAACGCTATACCCAGAGAATCCGCGGCAGTGTTAGGAATCAAATCAGAAGATAAAGATAGGATTAAAGAAATAATTGAGAACAAATTCAACGAAATAAAAAGCGAATACAAGCCCATTGAACCAGATGCAAAATACACCCTAGAACAATACAATGATGAACTTGGAGAAGCCATTGCTGATGATGCAAAGGATAAAATAATAAATCTTATTTTTGGGGTCCCCCATGGTGTTGTTTCAATGCACCCTGAAATAGAGGGTCTTGTGGAAACCTCTACTAATCTTGCTGTGGTCAACACCAAAAAGGATAAAATTCAAATCATATGCAGCACCAGAAGCTCTACCGCATCAGCCCTTGAAGCCACAAGAGATGCCATCAACGCCATTGTCAATATGGCTCAAGCAGAGATCACTCGAGAGGAAGGATACCCAGGTTGGAAGCCTAATCTTAAATCAGAGCTGCTCAAGACTTTAAAAAAAGTGTATAAAGACACCTTTGATAAAGAGCCCCAGGTGGCTGCTGTTCACGCGGGTCTTGAATGCGGAATCATTGGAGAAAAGTTTCCTGGAATGGATATGATATCTTTTGGCCCCACTATTGAACACCCCCATTCACCTGACGAAAGAATTCATATAGGCACGGTTGAAAAGTTTTGGAAATTTTTAATCAACTTGTTAGCAGAGTTAGCTTAGCCTGACCTATCCATAAAAAAATGGCGATGTTTTTATTATCAATTTGTTTTCAGCGATATACAAAGTTTTTTCAAAAATGACGATTGGAAATATTTTCCTGTTTAGGTATTTCATTTTAATCGCCATTTTTTTACCTTTGAGGCGAGCCGATCTTGCTGCATCTGCTTCGTTACAGGGCATTCGAAGTGAAGGACCACGTCTTCACGCCCTGTGCCTTGCATCTGCAACAACCTCGACTCGTGAATAATCCAGGTTAGTCTACTTAAAATTTTTGGTCTTTATAAGCTTGGACAGCAAGAGTTTTATATCTATCTGACGGTATTGTTTTTGTTCTTTTTTTGTAAGGAGCTGTCTCTGCCTTCACATATCCGAATAATGATTTTTCATACTCCAAATATCTTTGTTTGCTGTATTCATTATATTCAGATGAGGATATGTGTTTCATCCTAAGCAGAGTTTTTAGGACAATTTCCATAGGCATTTCAAGATATCTTTTCAGTATAATTATATTCTCTATTTTCTTATCTTTTTTGTGAAACTCTTTATTCATGAAAGAATTGATCTGCTCCTCGGAAATTAAAAAATGAAGAGAAAACAAATGGGCGAATTTTTCTCTGGAAGGATATAAAGGCAGGTATTCGTCAACAAAAATATCGGTGTTATCTATGAGCGAAATGAATTCCCTGTCTTTAAGATAATGGCAGTATTCATGAGCTGCTGTGATGATCTGCTTGGCATAACTCTGATTGGTGTTTATCAAAGCAAATCCAGCTTGTTGGTTTTTAAAATAGACAAAGGCTCCTGCTATTTTTAGGTTTGTTTTCATGGATTGTCTCAGAATACGCAGACCGTTAAACTCAAGCAAAGTGAATATATTTTTTACAGATTGAGTTCCCAAACCAAGTCTTTTTCTTTCTTCAGCCGCCATTATTTCAGGCAAAGGACTTGAATAAAGCGGGGCTTCTTCCAATGAGTTTCCTAAAATTTTTTCCATGTGCAAATATTCATCACAGTATTTTTTAAAAGTTCTAAGCTCGGATTTAGTGCTTCTTGTAATCCCTTTATCTTTCATTATTCTTTTGAAGGGATCTGTTTCTTCTTCAAAAAAATAGGATATATTTTTGTTTAAGTAGTTTGATATTTTTTCAATAGACTGGATACTGGGATATCTTTTCCCTTTCTCTATTAAAGATATGAATTCACTGGAAAGTCCGGTTCCTTTTGAGACTTGCTCTTGAGTGAGCTGAAGAGACTCTCTAACTTTCCTGATTTTAATTCCCAATTTTTTTTTCATTTAAATCCCCGATTGATTTTTTTATAACCATAAGTTATCTTATTGTCAACAATTTTCATGCAAAAGATTTTATTTTTCTATAATCCGGGAAATTAAAGTGAGGATTTTGCCAGTTTATTACTTTATTGACAAGATAGATATGGTTTGATATAAAATTTTTGGGGTTGAAAAAAATATGCATCAAACAGATCAAAAAAACAAAACAAAATCAGAAGAAAAATTAAAAGATATGATCGACAGAGGGAGAAAAGATCTGTTCATAGACTTGCTTGATAATGCTTATGAAGCCGCCTGTGTTATTGATAAAGATTTAAACATTTTATTTTGTAATAGATCTCTAGAAGAACTAACGGGCAATGAAGCCGGAGATATGATTAATCAGAAATGCAAAAAAAATCTACTTATTCAAGGAGCTGAAGAAAAACTGGAAATTTGTGCGGAAATGTGCCCTGTCATCCAAAGCTTTAAAGACAGAGTGATAAGAAACTACAAGGCCTATATCCTTCATAAAGAGGGCTTTAGAATACCGGCATTTATGAGAGTATTTCCCATAAAAAACAAAAACGATTCATTGGATGGATCTATCATCACTTTTCATGAATACTCTCCCAAAGTAAGTATGCCGCACCTTCCTAAAGAGTTAAAAAATATGAATATGCTCGATCCCCTTACTGAAACAGGCAACCGGAGATATATTAAGATGAATTTAGGTTACAGACTGGATGAAATGAAAAGATATGGTTTGCCAGTGGGTATATTATTTTGTATTTTAGATGATATTGATTCCATTAATGATGTTTTTGGCACAGTGGTTAAGGACAAAGTCATCAAAATGATTGGAAAAACTATCTCTAAAAATATACGTTTTTTTGAGTTTGTAGGAAGATGGGATGAAGACTCATTTTTAGTTATTCTCAGTAATGTAAATATTCATAAATTGGATCTTATTGCCAATAAATTAAGACTGCTTGCTGAAAAATCAAGTATTCAAGTTGAGGACAAACTCATTCATATTACCATTTCGGTGGGAGGTGTAATGGCAGAATCAACAAGCACCATTGAATCTATGGTGGAAGAAGCTCGAAATTTAGCTCACTCAAGTCAAAAATCAGGAAAGAATAAAGTCACTCTGTTTTCTGAAGAATACTAATTCCATCTTAAATTTAGAGCAATCAGGCGACAATGATTTGATCCTTTTGGAACAAGAATGATTTTCTAGCGATAGGAGCACCTTAAATGAAAAGAAGAGAAGCCATGATATTCTTAGGGTGTGCGGCTTTAGCCAGCCCTGTTTTATTTTCGTGTAAAGGAGAAAAAACTAAAATGAAAAAAGAAATCAAAACAAAAAAAGCCCCTGCAGCCATAGGACCTTATTCACAGGGAATTGAAGCAAATGGATTTGTGTTTGCCTCAGGACAGATTGCCATAAACCCTGAAACAGGAGAATTGAATAAAGGTTCAGTGGAGGAGCAAACACGATTAGCCTTGGAAAACCTTAAGGCGGTTATTGAGAAGTCGGGATGTTCTTTAGATAATGTTGTTAAGTGTACTGTTTTTTTACAGGACATGGATGATTTTTCTAAAATGAATGAAGTTTATGGGGAATTCTTTAAACCTCCCTACCCGGCACGGGCTGCAGTCCAGGTCGCACGTCTTCCCAAAGACGTCAAAGTTGAGATAGAAGCCATTGCTGTGAAGTCATTTGAATAAAGGTTTCAGCATTATCTACTTATTTTCTTGCCATTATTGTTAGTGAAGTTATATAATGATTGGGGCAATAAAAACATAATTTAAATATCCTGGAATACATGAAAAAAGTACTGATTGTTGAAGACGAAGGTATCGTTTCTCTGGATTTGAAAAACTCTCTTTCTAGTTTTGGAGAAATTGAATCTGAGATTGCTTTCGCAGGAGAAGAAGCTCTGAATATGGTCAAAAAGGATAGATTTGATTTAGTGATAATGGATATAGGACTCAAAGGCAAAATAGATGGGATCGAAACGGCAAAGATTATTTCTAGGGAATATAGTATTCCTGTGGTCTTTTTAACTGGATTTGCAGATAGTAATACAGAAAGAAAAGCAAATATCCTATCCCCTGCCGGATACATGACAAAACCTGTGGATGAAGATAAATTAAGGGAAATAATCACTCATATCTTGTTTTAATGATCTTGCCAATGATTCATTTTCATTTATAATAATATCAAGATGCCAATATATGAGTTCAAATGCAGTAAATGCAGCCATTAAAAAATGTTTCTGAGATCCTTACTCAATAATTTTGCTATACTCATCATTTTAGTTCAGAGTGATAGAGCTTCTTGACATTCTTTGCCCTATAAGCATAATTTAGCCCTTGTGATAAATATTATCCGTATTGGTGTTGACACTGGAGGGACTTTTACTGATTTTGTCATATACTCGAATGGAAAAATCTTTATTAAAAAGGTTCCATCTACCCCCGAGGATCCATCTGAGGCTATTGTCAAAGGAGTGAACAATTATTTAGAAAAAGGGGAATCTCTTCAGATAATCCATGGAACCACTGTGGCCACAAACAGCCTTTTAGAAAAATCTGGAGATCCTATCGCCCTCCTAACCACTCAAGGATTTGAAGATGTCATATTCATCGGAAGACAGACTAGGAACAGACTCTATGATCTTAAAGGGGAAACCAGAATTCCTCTTTTCCCCCGTTCTCACTGTATTGGGATCAGAGAAAGGACTTCAGTATCTGGGAAGATTCTAAAGAAAATATCTAAAAAAGATATAAAAAAGGCTGTGGAAGCGGTAAAAAAAATCCAGGCCAGGGCAGTAGCGGTGTGTTTCATAAATTCATACGCCAATGCAGATAATGAGAAAAAGATCCACAAAGCCTTTGATAAAGAGGGTTATCTTGTCTCCAGGTCCAGTGAGATTCTGCCCGAGTACAGAGAGTACGAAAGAACAGTGATTACAGCTGTTAATGCTTATTTGATGCCTGTGATAAGCCGGTATTTAATGAATCTAGAAAATTGCTTGGAAAATGTGCATCTTCGAATCATGCAGTCAAATGAAGGACACATATCCACACAAATCGCAAAAAAAGAACCAATAAGAACCGCTCTTTCGGGTCCGGCAGGAGGCGTGGTGGCCGCTTACTATGTCGCAAAATCAGCAGGATACCATAAGATAGTCACCTTTGATATGGGCGGCACTTCTTCAGATGTTTCATTAATTGATGGAAAAATTCAAAGGACCAGCGAAAATAAGATAGGTGAATTTCCCCTACGCCTGCCTATCATTGATATAAATACAGTGGGAGCTGGAGGAGGATCCATTGCCTATATGGATAAAGGCGGTTCTTTGAGAGTAGGCCCAAAAAGTGCAGGAGCTGATCCTGGCCCAGCCTGCTATGGCAAAGGAAAAATCCCCACAGTGACGGATGCTAATTTGGTAGTGGGAAGACTATCAGCCGATCATTTTCTAGGCGGAAAAATGAAAATATTTCCTGAGAGAAGTTATGCAGCTATCAAGAATTTGGGGAAAAAAATAGGTAAATCTGTTCCAGAAGCAGCAGCTGGAATTATTAAAATAGCTAACTCAAATATGAGTAAGGCTATTCGTGTCATTTCCATAGAAAAAGGAATTGATGTGAGAAAATTTGCTCTTTTTTCATTCGGCGGGGCTGGAGGCATGCACGCTGCAGAAATTGCCTTGGGACTCCAAATTCCAGTTATCATCATCCCAAAAAATGCTGGAGTCCTTTCCTCATTAGGACTGCTTTTAGCTGATTCCACCAGAGATTACTCAAAATCAATCTTGAAGATTTTTGATACAGATTCCATTGGAAAAGATCTGAATAAAGAATTCAATAATTTAGAAATAAAAGCAGTCTCTGACATGCAAAAAGAAGGTTTTGCTAAACAAAACATATTGCTGAAAAGGTTTCTTGACCTTAGATATTATGGGCAGTCATTTGAGATCACGATTCCTTACGCAGAGGATTTAAACTGTGTTAACAAATTTCATGAATCTCATGAAAGACTTTATTTATACAGTCATCCTGAACGCCCTATTGAAATTGTGAACATAAGACTTAAAGCAACAGGAAAAACAGAAAAGGTCAAATTAGAAAAAATAAGAAAGGAAAAAGCTGACACTGAAAAAGCTGTGGTAAAAAAGCAAAAAATTTATTACCAGGGAAAATATGAAGTCTCTTCAGTTTATGATCGGTCCTTATTAAAACCTGAAAATAAAATTTCCGGTCCAGCTCTTATTGTTGACCTTGAATCCACAACATTTATTCCTCCTGATTTTAGGGCAAAAATTGATGAATATTTGAATATTATTATGAGTCGAAAGGAAAACATGGATGACTGAATTTGATCCCATTGAACTGGAGCTTTTCAAAAATTTATTTGTTTCTATATCAGAAGAAATGGGAGCAGTCCTGGAAAGAACTTCTCTTTCTCCGAATATTAAAGAACGAAGAGATTTTTCCTGCGCTTTATTTAACAACAAAGGGGAAACTTTTGCCCAAGGCTCTCATATCCCGGTTCATCTCGGTGCTATGCCTCTTTCTGTCCAGGCATCTCTTCATTATTTGAATTTCCAAGACGGAGATGTGGCCTTGTTGAATGATCCTTATAAAGGAGGCACTCATCTTCCAGATATAACATGCATATCCCCTGTTTTTATCAATGACAAACTTTCTTTTTTGGCAGCCAATAGAGCCCATCACTCTGACATCGGAGGCATGACTCCTGGTTCAATGCCGTTGGCTACTGAAATATTCCAGGAAGGATTGATCATACCTCCTATAAAATTAGTTAAAAAAGGAAAACTGGATAAGGACCTTCTTCATTTTATTCTTGCCAATGTGCGAACGCCAGAGGAAAGAAAAGGCGACCTGATGGCCCAAATAGCAGCTAATGACAAAGGAAGAGCTCGATTGAAAGAGACCATTGAAAAATTTGGATTGGGCAAGATACTCCACTATGCTTCTCTCATCCAAGACTATACAGAGAAAATACTGAGAAAAACCATCAAAACCATTCCAAACGGACAATACGAATTCTCAGATCATATGGATGATGACGGCATTAGTGACAAACCAGTTCCAATAGCGGTCAAGATAAAGATAAAAGGAGACCACGCCATCATCGATTTTAGTTCTTCCTCTGATCAAGTGGCTGGTGGAATCAATGCAAATTCAGCTGTGACATTCTCTGCGGTTCTCTATGTTTTCCGTTCCCTTGTGGAAGAAGACATTCCTTTTAATACAGGTCTTCTCAGGCCTTTAGAAATAATCGCACCTAAAGGGTCACTCCTAAATGCTGAATTCCCCTCTGCCACTGCGGGAGGCAATGTGGAAACCTCACAGAGAATCGTGGACGTCCTTCTGGGTGCTCTTTATAAAGCTGTGCCCGATAAAATCCCAGCAGCTAGTTCAGGGACCATGAACAATGTTACTTTTGGGGGGTATAATAAAGAGAGAAAATCGAGGTTCGCTTATTACGAAACCATTGGCGGGGGCATGGGGGCTGGTTTTAATTATGATGGATTGAGCGGGATTCACACTCATATGACCAACTCTTTAAACACTCCTTTGGAGGCCATGGAAAATTATCTTCCTCTTTATATACAAAAATATTCCTTAAGGTCTCATTCTGGAGGAGATGGAAAGAATAAGGGAGGAGATGGAATTATCCGAGAGTACGAATTTCGTGTACCCACCCAGATATCTATAATTTCCGAAAGGAGAAAATTTTCTCCCTATGGGCTGAAGCACGGAAAGAGCGGAAAAAAAGGAGTGAATATGCTGATTCGGGCTGATGGGAAAAGAATAAAATTAGGCTCAAAAGTAAACCTGAAAGCAGAGGCAGGAGATGTTCTCCATATAGAAACTCCGGGTGGAGGGGGTTATGGCAAAAAAGAATAGAATCAGCCACTATGGTCCTGGATTCTTGGTTACTGCAGCGTTTATTGGGCCTGGGACTGTGACCACATGTTCTATAGCCGGAGCAGATTTTGGATATTCTCTTATTTATGTTCTGATATTCGCCACTGTGACCACTATCATACTCCAGGAGATGACCGGGAGACTCAGCTTGGGTTCAGGGCTTGACCTTAGTCAGTCTTTAAGAGAATACCCCCAAAGTAATCTCACCAGAATAGTATTCATTGTTTTGACTATTTCAGCCATATCTCTTGGCTGTGCGGCTTATGAAGCAGGAAATATCATCGGCGGCTCAATAGGACTTGAAATGATCTCTTCCCTACCCCAGAAAATATGGGTATTACTCATATCAGCTGCCTCAGTTCTGTTGCTGAGTATAAAAAAACACCAAATTATTGAAAAAGTCTTGATAACATTGGTTTTTTTAATGAGCGTGTCTTTTATCAGCACCCTTATTATCATAAAACCTGACGTTTCTCTTATTTTAAAAGGATTGATCCCTTCTTTTCCAAAAAATTCCCTTTTCATTACGTTGGCTCTTGTAGGCACAACTGTGGTTCCTTATAATCTTTTTCTTCACTCCTCAGCAGTAAGAAAGAAATGGAAGTCAAAAAATAATTTAAAAGAATTCAGAAAAGATTTGACACTATCTATATGTCTGGGAGGATTTATATCTGCATCCATTGTAGTGACTTCAAGTGTGGCTTTTTTCCAAAAAGGCATCCATATCAACAGTGGAGCTCAACTTGCCCAGCAGCTTGAGCCTCTTTTCGGTCCTTTGACTACTTTTCTTTTTGGGATGGGTTTTTTTGCGGCTGGAATGAGTTCTGCGGTCACGGCTCCGTATGCCGCTGCCTTTGCTGCCTCAGGAGTGTTGGGATGGACAGAAAAGAATACAAGATCATTTCGGTTGGTATGGATAGGAGTTATTTTAGTGGGATTGGTGGTCTCACTGTTTGATTTCAATCCCATTTCCGTTATTGTTTTTGCTCAGGTAGCCAATGGGGTTATCCTGCCGATGGCTTCAATATTTTTATTAATGGTCCTCAATGACAGAAAGAAAATGGGAGATTTGGCCAATGACTTCAAAAATAACTTATTAGGAGTCGTGGTGATATCCATTGTCTCCTTTATCGGAATCTGGAATATCGTTAAGCTATTTATCAAATAAACGAAAGAAGTTTAGATTTATTCTTTTAAAGACCATTCCACCGCAGCCCGGGCATGAATAAAAGTGGTGTCATATAAAGGGATATCATAGTCTTTTTGCTTCACTAACAGGGGAATTTCCGTACAACCCAGTATGATCCCTTCCGCACCTCTGCTCTGCAACGAAGCGATGATTTCCTTGAACTTATTTTTTGAAGTTTCACTTATTTCACCCTGAACCAGCTCATCGTATAATATGTGATGGATAACTTTTCTTTGTTCTTCATCAGGAATGACCACATGAATGCCATGTTCTTCGATCAATCTTCCTTTATAGAAATCCTGCTCCATGGTGAATTTAGTACCGAGAAGGCCAACCATTTTCTGACCTCTGTTTTTTATCTCTTCAGCCGTTACATCTGCGATATGAAGTAATGGAATATTGATATTTGTTTGCACTTCAGGAGCCATTTTATGCATGGTGTTGGTGCATATGACAACACAGTCAGCACCGGCTTTTTCGACTCTTTGAGCTGCGTCGATCATAAGGTCAGTCAATTCATCCCATTTCCCCTTGTGCTGGAGTTTTTCGATTTCTTCAAAATCAACAGAATACATAACACATTTGGCTGAATGAAAACCGCCGAGTTTTTCTTTGACAAGGCGGTTCAGAATCCTGTAGTACTCAAGAGAAGATTCCCAGCTCATTCCTCCTATTAATCCAATGGTCTTCATTTCATGTCTCCTAAAAATGATATATATATAAAGCATTAAATCACACCATACTCTTGAAGTCAAAAAGATAAGCTGGACTGATTCTTGGTAAATATATTATAAAATTAAGTGTTGAGACAAATATGGAAAAAGTCAGAATAGACAACCAAAAAAAACTGGTCCGTCAGCTTGGCCTTTTTGATTCAACCATGGTGATAATGGGAATTGTCATCGGCTCCGGGATATTTCTTACTACTGGAATCATGGCAAAATCCATTCCCTCTGCACCTTTAATACTGCTTGCGTGGTTAATGGGAGGACTTCTCACTTTTGCAGGCGCTTTAACTTATGCTGAGCTGGGAGCAGCTATGCCCGAAGCCGGGGGACAATATGTCTATCTTAAAGAGGCTTACGGGTCTATGGCAGGATTTCTTTTTGGCTGGATCTTGTTTTTAGTCTATATGACAGGAGGGATCGCAGGACTTGCTCTGGCTTTTTCAGAATACACAGGACATTTGTTTCCTTTTCTTTCCACTCAAAGAGTTATCTTTTCTTTTGATATTAACCTTTTTCAGAATACCCTGACTTATTCCCTTTCTTCAGGACAGTTAGTTGGAGTGGGGGTCATTGTCTTTCTTTCTCTATGTAATTTTTTAGGAGTTGGACTGGGAAAAGGCATACAGAATTTTATCACCATCATAAAGATCGGCACTATTGTGGGCATCATTGTTTTGGGTTTTGCTTTAGGCAAAGGAACTCCTATTGACTTAACCCTAAATCCAGAATCCATGAGCTTGACTCAGCTGATCATGGGATTCGGAGTGGCTCTTGTGGCTGTATCCTGGGCTTTTGATGGATGGAATAATGTCAATTTTGTGGCCGGAGAAATAAAAAAACCCGGTAAAAATCTTCCTTTATCACTTTTTTTAGGAACTTTAGGTGTCACCTTTCTTTACTTAATATTGAACTATATATATTTATACGCTCTTCCCATTCCAGAGATAAAGGGAATTGTGAGAATAGCTGAACAAGCCACCACATCTCTCTTCGGCACTTCCACTGGAATTTTTGTATCAGCAGCTGTCATTATCTCCACATTTGGTTCCTTGAATGGTTCTATTTTAACAGGGCCTAGGGTCTATTATGCTATGGCCAAAGATAGGTTGTTCTTCAAAAGAGTTTCAAAAGTCCACCCAAAGTTTCATACACCTGGTTTTGCCATCCTCATTCAAGCAGTTTGGGCTTCATTTTTGACCATCCTGGGTTCTTTTGAACAGATATTTACATTTGCTATGTTCATCGCCATTGCTTTTTGGGTGGCTGCAGCTGCTTCAGTTTTTACGTTAAGGAAGAAATATCCAAATATGGAACGCCCGTATAAAACATGGGGATATCCTATTGTTCCTTTCTTGTTCATTATTTTTTCTCTGGGGATCCTTATCAACACTTTGATAGAAAAACCAGTGGAATCTTTGGCCGGAGTTATTCTGACCCTATTGGGGATACCTGTATATTTTTACTGGAAGAGAAAAGCACTAAAAAAAGGAATCCATACTAAAGACACATAAAAAGGAGTTTAATGATGATCCGATCTGATTTTAAAATAAACATAGAAAGCAAATGCCAGGAAGCTGAAAAAAGAATCCGTGAATTTATAAGATACACCCCCCTTGAATTTTCTTTTTATTTAAGCAAAAAAACACAATCCGAAGTTTTCTTAAAACTGGAAAATATTCAGATTACTAGGTCTTTTAAGATAAGAGGGGCTGTGAATAAAATTCTTTCTTTAAGTGAGGCTCAGAGAAAAAAAGGCATCCTAACCGCTTCTTCTGGAAACCATGGTGCCGCAGTTTCATATGTATCCAAAAAATTGGGGATTAAGGCAGCCTTGTTCTTACCATCCTATGTTCCAAAAACAAAAATCGAGTCTCTAAAGATTTATGATCCAGAGATCGAAATCTTTGGTGATGACTGCCTAGAGGCAGAACTTAAGGCAAAAAAGGAAGCCAATAAAAAAGGTGCTACTTATATTTCTCCTTACAATGATCTGGAAATTATTGCCGGACAAGGGACTATCGGGATTGAACTCACGGAACAGTTACCAGAATTGGATGTGGTTATTGTACCTGTGGGAGGAGGGGGATTGGTATCTGGATTAGCAGGATATCTAAAAAGTAAAAATCCAGAAATTGAAATCATAGGAGCTCAGCCCGAAAATTCTCCTGTTATGTATGAATCTCTAAAAGCCGGAAGAATCCTTGAAATGGAGTCTAAACCCACTCTATCTGACGGCACTGCAGGAGGGATTGAACAAGGTTCTATAACATATGATTTATGCAGGGATTATGTGGACCGATTTGTTATTCTTTCTGAGCATGAAATTGAACAGGCCATTAGACTGGTCATTGAAAAAGAGCATTTCTTAATAGAAGGAGCTGCGGCCCTATCTGTAGCTGCTCTTATGAAAGAAAAGGAGAATTTTATTCACAAAAAAGTGGTTCTGATTATAAGCGGATCCAAACTAAGTCTTGAAAAACTAAAACAAATTATAATGGAGTAATTCTATAAAACTTTTTTTAACTTCTTTTTATCAATAATCAAATGCCCCTGGTATGAGACATAGTTTAAAAGGATAAGAGCTCTTTCTTTGGGAGTTATTTCCTTTTTAAAAATTCCCTTTAAACCTTTCATAGCCCCTTCCATCACTTGAACTTCATCTCCTGATTTAGGTTCACTTCCGTATTTATTTAATTCAATAAAACCATCAATTTCTCTTTTTTTTATTTCATTGATTAACTTCTCATGGATGGGAATGGGGCCTTGTTCATTACCGATGATCTTTTTGACTCCTCTGGTGTATTTGACTGTCCTGTATTGAGAGGGATGATCAAAATAAATGAACTCATATCCTGCGAAAAAAGGTCGTATCCGGTTCTCCTGCTTGTACTTAGGGTTGTATATTTTATAACCGTTTTCGCTAAATATCTTTTCCACTTGAAATTCTTTTTTGGGTTTTGTGTTGAGTACAAACCAGTTCTTCATTCAATTCATCCTTGTTGTTTATTTTTTCTCTCTATTATCGGTTGTTTTAAACTTTCTATAATATTCAGGTCTCCTATCGGGAAGAAAATATTTTTTGGCTGTGCAGTGATTGATTTCATTTAAATCACAGTCAGCATAGAGAATAGCATCTTTTCCCTGAGGAGCTTGAGCAATGACATTTCCTTCTGGATTCACTACAAACGATCCTCCAGAAAATATTAATTTATCTTCTTCTCCCACTCTGTTGGTCAAAGCAGCAAAATATCCATTCTGGAAAGAAGCCACCCTGAGTTCTGCTTCAAACATTCCCTCTGACCATTCTCCCACTGCACCAGCCTGAGGAACCATCACTATTTCTGCGCCTGTTAAAGCAAGGTTTCTCATGTATTCAGGAAAATGGCGATCATAGCAGATAGCCACTCCAACTTTACCAACGGAAGTTTTGTAGACAAAATGAGTTGTGTTTCCTGGACTGTAATATCCTTTTTCATAGAAACCCATCCCATCCATAATATGAGCCATTCTCGTGGTGCCTAAAATTTCTCCATTAGAGTCGATTACGGGTGAGGAATCATAGGTTTGGTTCCCCTCTTTTTCTAGAAGATTCAAGACAGTCACTATCCTGTATTCCTCTGCCAGTTTAGTGAATATATCCGTTGTGGGGCCAGGAATGGATTCCGCCTTTTTTAAATCATTGGGAGTGGCATGATGCTGGGGTAAAAAATAGGAAAAACTCAATTCGGCAAATGAAATCAGTTGGGCTCCATTCTCAGCTGCTGTTTTAAATGCATGGATGGCTCTATTCAGATTGTCATTGACATCTTTTGTGCAGTGCTGTTGGATAAGAGCAACCTTCATGTTTTATCTCCTTTAATAAATATTATGGGAGATTTTACCCTCTTAAGCAAGTGATTAACCTGAACTATTCATAAAAAAATGGCGATGTTTATATTACTAATTTATTTTCAGCGATATGAAAGATCATTTCTAAAATGAAAATCGAAAACATTTTCCTTTTAAATATTTAACTTTAATCGCCATTTTTTTACCTTTGAGGCGAGCCGATCTGAAATTCAGATATGGCTTGTTCTCCGTTCAGATTTTTAACGCCATTCTTTGCACTGTGTTTTCGGCTGCTGCGCAACTCCCCCCGTCCGTGGGTCAAACATGCTCCCAGCTCAGCTTCGCTGAGTTCCCTCAAACACAGTGCTCAGAAGGCTAAATCTTCAAAGTCGCTTCAGCCACACCTGAATTTCATTAGGCTCTATAAAACCTCGACTCGTGAATAATTCAGGTCTTTTCTGAACTATTCATAAAAAAAGGATTTGAAAAGGTTAAGATAGCCCAAATTTTTCTTGGGTTTTTTTTATGGTATCAGAAAGTTCATATTCAGAAAAAGGCTTGTTAATAGAATAGAACAAATCACTTTTATTCATTTTTTTTATAGTCTTTTCGTCATTATAGGCTGTGAGAAATATAGAAGGAATATTATATTTATCATAAATTTTTATCGCTGCGTATATTCCATCTATTTTGCCGTTCAGTTTTATATCCATAAGAATAATATCAGGAGACATTAAGGGAACTTTGGCTATGGATTCTTCACCTGAAGAAAAAATACCTGAAATAGAAAACCCAAGGTTTTCAACTGTAGATTTAATGTCAAGAGCGATGATGATTTCATCTTCAACAATGAGCACGTTCATTTTTTTGTTCTTGATTTCCTTTATTTTATTCATAATTCCATAGTCTTTAGTCGCTTACCTAAAGAAAAAATTGATAAATTAAAGTTAGCATTTCTAAATTAAACCTTTTCATATTCACTTCCCTGTGATAAAAGCGAAACAAAGGAGACTGGTTATGTACTTAAATGAAAAGAAATTAAAGTCTTTATTTTTGAGTTTAATTCTTGTTCTGATCATGTTTGGAGCAAGCTGTTCGACTTCAAGCCTTGATTCTCTTGAAGCTAAGGATTGGACTGTCACTGCAGACAGTAAATCCAAAACTTTTTCTATTGCACACAGTGAACTGGGCCCTGTGCTGAAAGATATTAAGCTGCTGTTTAAAAGAAACAGTGAGATGATATCTCCATCTAATTGGAAAGTAGAAACTAAACAAGATCAACTAACAATAATTACGGATAAATCCGGA
This sequence comes from Candidatus Aminicenantota bacterium, assembly GCA_041686095.1. Lineage (GTDB taxonomy): Bacteria > Acidobacteriota > Aminicenantia > Aminicenantales > Aminicenantaceae > WJMT01. The sequence continues at coordinate 33,640 of JAWLEN010000001.1, read as the reverse complement.
CAGGCGATCTGGGAAATAAAAGCTGAAGATGACAAACTACGCCTATCCTGTTCTTCAGATAATGCGGTTATAAAAGGAGGCGCCCCTGCTTCTAAAGAACGAATTCCATCAAGACTTGAAAGTCAAGATAATGATATTATGTACACTTCGTTAGGATTGGTTTCCGCTGAAAATATTCATTGTCTTTTTGATCGATCAACAGACATCATGATTCATTTTTCTGAAGAAAGCCTACTCAAAAGGAATGACCAAGACAATCGACTTATGGATGTGACCATACCTCTTAATAAATCAAGTTCTATCCAATTGACCCAAGACTATTATATAAACGTACTAGGTTTAAAATTTTACCAACCCAAACCTGGTCGATTTGAAACCGCACCCATCGCCTGGAGCAGCTGGTATTGTTATTATATGGGAACAACTGAAGAAGACCTGGTCAATGAAACAGACACCCTTGCCCAATATTTAAAACCTTATGGACTTGAGTATGTCCAACTGGATGCTTGCTACACCAGAGGGGAAGATGCAAATTACCTTGAATGGAACAAACAGGCTTTCCCTAAAGGAGGTAAATGGATATTTGATTATATCAAAAGCAAAGGACTTAAACCCGCACTCTGGGTAAATGTTTATGGTTCTAACTATGAAAACGCAGAGTGTGAAGAGAAATATCCTGAGAATTATTATTTAAGAGACAGCAAAGGAAAGCTCTCAAGTGCCTGCTGTACTGCAGATAATACAGTGGTGAGATTGGATTATACAAATCCTGAAGTCATTGAGAAACATTTGAAGCCCATGTTTGATATCCTCAAAAACCAATGGGGCCTTAAATATATCAAAGATGCAGGATGGGGCACTTGGATGGATTATTATGAAAACAATAAAAAACAGGCTTTCGATCCCTCCCGTGACAGCCGGGATGTTTATGTAGAGGTGCAAAAAGCATTGAGAGAAACTTTGGGTCCGGATGTTTATATCGGTGGGTGTGCTATGCATGAAGTGGGCCTTGGTTTTGGCATATTTGATGGATCCCGTATTGGCGGGGATGATAAAGCTGTGTGGTATCCTGAGAAAGAACAGGGTATGTCCATGCAGACCTATTTTCATTCTCTTTTTGGCGGAAATTATTTGAATAACATCGTTTGGCACTGTGATCCAGATGCGGCTATGGTTCGCAATCCTTTAACCCTGGAGGAAGGAAGAACCATTGTGACAGCCATTGCTCTTACCGGCCAGCTTTATATGGCGAGTGACTTTATGGCTAAACTTCCTATTAAAAAAATAGAACTATACAGAAAAACAATGCCCACCACCCCCATTGTTCCTATTGACCTTTATCCTTATAAAATCGAATCTAATAAAAGAGAAGGGGTTGTTTGGTGCTGCCCCCGAGTCAAAAAATTCCCAAAGGCCGTGGACCTAAAAGTGAATGGTCTCACAGGTGTCTATGATGTAGTGGCCTTGTTTAACTGGAATGATGAACAAGATAAAAATACAGTTGAGCTTGATAAAGGGCTGGGTTTGAACATTGAAAAAAAATACATGGCTTTTGACTTTTGGAATCAAAAGCCAGTCATGATAACAGATCATTTGATCTCCTGCGATATCCCAGCTCATGGAACCCGGGTGTTTATTATTAAAGAAATCTCAGATAAACCTCAGTTAGTCGCGACTTCTAGACATATCACCTGCGCAGTCAGTGTTAAAGAAATGAGTTGGGATTCCAAAAGCAAAACATTGAGCGGTCTTTCAGAAATAATAGCAGGTTCTCCCTATTCTATCTTTATTCACATACCTCAAGGAATGTCTGTTTCCGAGATCAATTCCAATTCCGAAGTTATGTTTAAAAAAGTGATAGACTCTATTCTTGAAATCAGGTTTTCAGGAGAAATTGAGAATGAACAAGAAAACAATCTGGAATGGACTGTCGAATTTGAATGAAAAGGGCTCTATTCTAGGTAAGACTATTATTTTCCCCCTCATTTTATTTTTAGGGTTAGCCTATCCGCTGCATCCTGAACTAAAGACAGATAAGACGATCTATGATTTTCATACCATTAAAGAAGGAGTGAATGCACCGGTTTGGTTTACCTTGACTAATTCTGGACCACACCAGGTTAAAATCAAAGAGATAAGAACCTTTGCCTCCTGTGTTCAATCAAGACCTGTCACTGATAAGGTTTTAAAGCCAGGAAAAAGCCTCAGATTGGATTTTGTTTTTGAAAGTTTGGTTTATGGAGGAGCCATCATCAACAAGCCCATTGAAATCCATTATAATGACCCAAAAAAAAGTCCTCTGAACTTATATGTCAAAGGTAAAATAACACCTCTGGAAGAATTTCAAGCTCCCATCGGATAGGTGACTTATAATTACCTAGTGCTTGTAGATATTCGTTCTCCAGAAGCTTATGAAAAAGAACATGTTTTAGGCTCAATTAATGATTAGACTAGCTGAAATTTATCAAGCTGATTCAGCAATCAAATTATCAAAGAGGATCACCTTGCCCGTAGTGATTGGTTCCGCGGCTGTTGATTCTATAAATCCATGCGCTTGCGCGGTCCTTGTCCTTCTTCTCGGAACCATACTATTGGCATCAAAAAGAAACATGAAACGGGTGATGAGATCAGGGTTTGCCTTTACAGCAGCCTGTTTTATATCTTATTTACTCATGGGGTTAGGCCTATTTACTGCCGTCAGGATGATCAGCATTCAGCATTATCTCTATGTTTTTGTAGCTGTAGTGGCGATCTTATTGGGAATATGGAACATCAGAGACGGACTAGGCCGGATCAAAAAAATCCATACAGGTCTTCCTTCTTTTTTACAGAATCAAGTGAAAAAATCTATTTCAAAAATCACTTCAGTAAGCGGAGCATTTATCATTGGATTCCTGGTCAGTATTTTTTTACTTCCCTGTACTTCAGGTCCTTATGTGGTCATCATTGGAATGTTCAGCAGTACATCCACTCGATTTCAGGCTCTGGTTTATCTACTCATATATAATTTCATTTTCATCATTCCTTTTATAGCCATTATTTTAGCTGTTGGTTTGGGTCTGACCACCACCGCCAGAGTGGAAAAATGGAGAGAGAAAAACCTTTCTAAATTCCAAGTCATAACAGGAATAATCATGATAATTATCGGATTCATTTTAACCGGGCTCTTTATATGGGACAAAATTTAAAATAGATTGACTTTTTCATTCCCTATGAAAAGTGATATATTATTCCTGAGTTCACATAAATTTCATTATGAATAAGATGGCGAATCAAAGGTTGATATCTTGTCTTCTTTTTATATCTTTGGTTTTGAGCGTCCAGGCTTTTCCCCACCAGAGACCTAAAATCGGTCTGGTTCTTGATGGAGGTGGTGCATTGGGCCTGGCCCATATAGGAACGCTGAAGATGTTGGATAAACATCAAATTCCCGTGGATTATGTGGTAGGGACCAGTATAGGAGGCCTAGTGGCTGCTTTATATTCTATGGGCTACACTGGCAAAGAAATACAGGATATAGCAGAAAAGATGGATTGGAATTATTATTTTTCCGATACTCCCAAAAGATCAATCCAGCCCTTTTTTCAAAAGAGGCTGAGTGGGAAGTATCAATTTGATTTAAAGGCAGAGAGTGTGATTCCTTCTCCCCCCAGCGGTCTTATTTTTGGGCAAAAGATAACCCTTTTTTTCACCTCCCTGACAATTCCTTATGAAGATTTAAATAATTTTGACCAGCTTCCCATTCCATTTCGATGCGTGGCTGTCGATTTGATTTCAGGGAAAGAGGTGGTTCTTAAAAAAGGATCCTTGGCCATGGCTATGAGGTCCACCATGTCGATTCCGACTGTTTTCAGCCCAGTGGAATGGGATGATTATCTTTTTATCGACGGAGGGCTTTTAAATAATCTTCCCGTGGATGTAGCCAGAGAAATGGGCGCTGATATCGTGATCGCTGTGGATTTAAAGAAACCGCTTTTAAAGCGTGAAGAGCTTGATTCAGCTTTTAATATTTTACGGCAAAGCATAAAAATTGTTGAACTCGATCATTCTTCTGCCAACGCAGCTCAGGCTGATTTTGTGATAACTCCGGACTTAAGAGACTACTCCATGTTTGACTTCCTTTTTAAAGATAAATTAAAAGGAATCATCAAATCCGGAGATAAGGCTGCTGAAAAGAGCTGGCCAATGCTTAAAGACATGCTTGAAAAACAGAATGTTTTAAAAAAGGATTATTTGAACCACAAACAAACATCCATTGATGATCCTTTGATCCACAGCATCCATATAAAAGGATTAAAGACAATTCCTTATAGAGAAATTCAAAAAAGACTCGAAATTCAAAAAGGAAAACCTTTTAATTCTGCCTTATTGGGAAAAAAATTAACTGAAATTAAACACGATTTAAGACTGCAAAGCCTCCGCTATGAAGTCATCCCTGTTTCTTCTACAGAAATTAAAATTGTTTTTATAGTTGAAGAATCTGACAGTCCAATGATAAAACAGGTTTCCATTATCGGAAATGTAAAACTTCCCACTCCTTTCATTAAGGGATTACTTGGGCTTAAAAAAGACACTCGTTTTGATGAGCTAAAGATAGTGGATAAGATAATGAAGATTTACAGCCTGAGATATTTCAAAAACATACGGTATGAAATAGTCCCATTATCGAAAAATGAAATCGAACTTAAGCTTTTGGTGAAAGAATCAAAACAGAATTCTTATCATTTGGGATTACGTTATGATGACAGACATAAAATCGTAGGCCTTGCTGCTTTTAATGCCAATAATGTTCTTTTTCCGGGTCTTCGGTTTGAGAATGAATTTCAATTTATTGGAATAAACAGATTTCATTCTTTATTATACTATCCTACCCGTAGTTTTGATGTGCCTGTGTATCCTTTTTTAAATTTAAGATATAAAGACATCCCTACTCACATATTCGACGGAAAAGGAAATATTCTCTTTAACTACAGGGATCGAAGCTTAGATTCTGGTTTTGGAGTGGGATTTCTTTTTTCAAATATTATTAATTCCGAGATAGGAGTTTATCAAGAATTTATGACTCTAAAGACCGATGCACATGAATCCATACAGATTTATTTTCCTGATAACAAAGCTTCTCTCCGAAAAATCTTAGCTTCTTTTACTCTTGATACCTTAGATAATGTTCTGCTTCCCTTCAAAGGGGTGTATTTAAAAACTGTTTATGAAGGAGGTTTTAAAAAACTTGGCTCAGACCTTAACTACCAACTTTTAAGTTTATCCACTGATATTTATAATACTTATCAACATCATACCTTTCGTTTTTTTGGATTCTTTGGCTTCAGTTCCGATTCTCTTCCGTTATACAAATATTTCAATAATGTTTACCCTTTTTCATTCATCGGAATGGAGTATGACCAAGTTTTAGCAAACAGAATAAAGATATTAAGAATTGACTACAGATATAAATTCAATGACATCATTCATCTTAAACTCATGTCCAATATTGCTTTTGATTTAGAAAAACGATTTCCGGAAAGAACCTATTCACCTGAGATTCTATGGGGAACAGGAGCTGGGATCACTCTCTATTCCTCCAAGGGAACCGCAGAGATTATTTATGGCATAGGAAGTCAAAGCTTTGAATTTCCTAAAAAAGCCCAAAACGTTTTGTATCTGACCTTCGGGACCAAATTCTGATTTTATTTATCTTTTTCTTGATCTGATTTTGGGTTTCTTCGACCTGCATCGAGATGGTCGTAATTCATAGCCGCATTAAAAATAAGGCTGAAACTTCCTAGGGTTTCATATCTCCACATAGGATTGATGGCAAAAAACAGGACATGACCCTTACCTACCGGAACATCAATAACAGCAGGTTTATTTTGGAGTTCTTCGGCTCCCTCAAGCATTCCACTTATCAACAGGTCTTTTTTTCCGGCAAACCGAAGAATAACCCGGACCTTTTGAAGGTCAGGGGGCATGAACAGAGCCATCATATCTTTGTATTCTGGGGGTATACCCGTTCCCCCTGCTCTGGTTTTTCCTAATTCATAAGGACGGCCTTGAATTACATCTGGATCATCCAAACCTCCCCTCCCGCTGGGCCTTCCCTCTCCTCCCCCACCAAATAATGACGAAATATCCATCCCTCCGGTCACGGCTGTGATGCCTGCTTCAAGCACCGGAGACCCGCTGAAATAAACACCAAGAGTTTTTCCATATCCATAAGTGATAGGACTTTTTAAATCCGTGAACCTGGCCTGGAGCACAGAACCAGACATTTTTAATTTCTTGGGATTGACAACAGCCACGCTTTCAACCATTCCATAGTCAATAGGGATTCGAGCACTGCTGGTTATGGGAATAAACAAGCCTCCATTCTCAATAAAATCTTTCAGGTGGAGCACCCCTTCTAATCCCATACCTCCTCGGATATCGTCAGTAGAGTCTGGACCGCCTAAATTCGGATAATTTTCCATTTTTTTCCACGGAATAGGTTCTTCTCCCCCGATCCCATTGACCAATCTTTGGGCCTTTCCTAACATAACTGGAGGAAAAACGATCACATCATATTTGTCTTTCAGATTTTTGGTTTCTCTTATGTCATGGCTGGATATGTATGAATAAGGAATTCCGAGCTTTTCAAAAGCGATTCGAAACCATCCTTCATTCTGGGTGTATATCCAGGTGTGGAGAATAGCGATCCGGGGAACAGCAAGTGTATGGGATTCCACTTCAGGTATTTCATTGACTCCCCAAGCTTCAAAACCGAATTTTTTAACAGCTGATTCTAAATTGCTTAAAAATTCCGGATTATCATTATCCACAGGAATAATGAAACTTCCCTTATTGAATGACTTATCTTTGATCTTAAAATCACTCTCTGCAGCCCGGATTTCATAATCTTTCAGTTCATAGCGCAGTTTCATAAGAGCGTTTTCAGCCCTATGATTTATGATAAAGGCAGCTGTCTTTTTGGTATTAAAAACTTCTCCATTTATATACACATCATCAGTGATTAGGTTCATGGGAATATTTAGGATTTCCTTATCCATAATCCTGACAGTTTTGACATCATGGAGAGGACCTAATGTCCAACCTGTGTCATCATAAGGAGCCGGATCATTAGGATTGAAGTATTGAGTGTCCAAAAGCATGTCTGCGCATCGGCTGTAAGGCTGATCCATCCTCACTATATAACTTTGAGCCGGATATTCAGTTTTTTTTATAGCAAAGCTCTTTTTGGCTCTATGGATTTCCACTCCGTGCTTTCTCAATAAATTGACCAATCCAGCCGCGGCTAGTGGCTTTTTTCCATCTTCAGGAATAACCCAGGCAGCTGGCCCTTCATTGACAGCTTTAGCCACAGATCGTTTGCTTTTTAAGTAGAATTGAGTCAGGAATTTTTTTTGATTATCAGCAACGTGTTTTAAAGCATACAAAAGAGCGCTCTGTTGAAGGTTGATGTTGTTTCTAAAAGACCATTTGACAGAAGGAAGAGGTGGATTTTGTCTGTACCAGGCCCTTTGAGATTGGGCTCCAACTCTACGGACCAAAGTATCTGCCCCTGTTCCTCCAAAAGTTTCATAGAATTTTCCCACTGAATTGTGATACATGGCGATATAAAACGCATAACTGGGAGCCCAACCATTGTAAAACCCATGAGTCCAAACTCCTGGCACTCCCTGTTTGTTCATTTCTGAAACCTCCACATAAGCCAATTCATGCCATTCGTGAATAGTGATAGGGTCCAGCCATGCATTGTAAGGACCGGTTCCTGTTGAAGTGTAAAGATAAGGTACGGATTCATGAAGGTCATGCATGATCAAAGGATGCCATTCGAAATAGGCGCTTAAAATATTATTGGTGAGTGTCAAAGCCAGACCGATGTTATCTCTGTTGTTATCATGTCCTACATAATTCCCCCAGTAGATAAGAGGAATGGTCTTTTTATCATCATGTTCTTTTTTGTAAAGATAAGTATCCACATATCTATCTCTTCCATCTACTTCCAGAACCGGTGTCATGAGAATCACCATATTATCTCTTATGGATCGATAGAACTCTGATTCATCCACAGCTATCCGGTAAGCCAGCTCCATTAACATTTCCGGAGAGCCGCATTCAGGAGAATGCAGGCCTCCAGTAATCCAATAAATTGGGATCCCTTCATTGAGTAACACTTCAGCTTCTGATTCACTTAGTCTCCTGGGATCTGCGAGTTGGGATAAAATCTCTTTGATTCTTTCAATCCTGTTTATATTTCCTTCTGATGACAGAGCCACAGTGAACATATTTTTCCCTTCATCGGATTTTCCTATAGAGAAAAATATCATCCTTGGGCTCACATCAGCCACAGCTTTCATGTATTTTTCAATTTCAGCCGTGTAGTGAAGTGCATTGGGCGCCCCGGCAATGACTCCCAATACATCCTTGGGATTGGGAACAGTATCTGAGGCTGGAAGATGATCCACCAGTTCTGTAAGAAAGAAATCTTCAGTGGTGTACTCTTTTATCTTTTGAGTGTATTTCTCATCAACAGCCTGCTGAGAGAAGAGTACCGAAGATAAAATTAAAATAGAGGCTGTGATAAAAACAAATCCTGATTTGATTGAATCTTGTTTATAAACCATAAGACCCTCCTAAAAAAACTAAAAAAATATTTTATGAGGGAAACGTAAAAGTGTAAAGAAAAATATCATTCTTTGTACAGTCATCCCATTATTTCTTTGATTCAAAATATATTTTTTTAAAGTCAGCTACAGATTTTTTTAATAACTCTACATTTGGGAGGTCTAAACTCTGTTTTGTTTTCATAGCGTAAACAAGTATCTTATGACACAAGGACAGTTGATCATAGTATGCATTCTGTGCTTCAGGTTCCATATCATCACTCCATTTGATTCGCTGAGTTAAAAAATATTGACTTATGATGTGTTGGATCTCTTCTGCATGCTTTTCTTTATTGTTTATCCATCTTACTAATTGATTGTAACTGACTGGATCAGAAGTTTCTGACAATTTATAGGCTTTCCAATTGTGGTCAGATAAATGTTTTATCTCCTGAATGGCTTTTTCAATAGTCTGGATGTGTTCCATTATGATTTCAAACCTCATTTCATCATTGTATATTCCGCATGGAATTTCACAATGATAGAAACCAGATGCCCTCAAACCAAACAAAAACATAAAACTCAACAAAAGAAAACTTGATTTTTTCATTTTGTCCTCCTTATTTTAATTTTATAATCATGAATGGTTTCGATAGTTTAACTTTTATTCATCAATAAAGATTTTTATTCTCACATATTTTTGCTCATTCCATTAAGTTTTGATATCATAAAAATACCGTAAATTTATAAAATTTTAAAGGAAATTTAAAATGAATATTTTCGAATATGCCATGAAATTGGAAAAAGATGGAGAAAATTATTACCGGGAATTAGCTGAAAAAGTCGAAAATCCCGGGATCAAAAGCATACTGACCATGCTGGCTGATGATGAGGTGAAGCACTACAACATATTCAAGAATATGTCTGAAAAAACAGAGCCATCCATGCAGGAGACAGGTGTTTTAAAAAAAAGCCGTAATATTTTTACGGATATGCAGGGTAAAGAAATCGAATCTGGAATTGGACAAAAAGAGATGTACAGAAAAGCTCAGGACCTGGAAAAGAAAACCCAGGTATTTTATGAAAAAAAAGCTTCTGAAGTTCATGATGCCGCCCAAAAAGAATTGTTTCTAAAGATAGCGGATGAAGAAAAGCGCCATTATTTTTTGCTGGAAAACATCATTAATTTCGTTTCAAGACCTGAAACCTGGTTGGAAGATGCTGAATTCAATCATTTGGAAGATTACTAAAAAGAATTTAAATAATCAGGCTGCTATTTTTTGGTTTTCACCCTAAAAAAAAGCCAATTTTTGTCATTCGGATTTTTTCTTTTCAGTTTGATTAAGCCGTATTCCCCCTGAAGCTTTTCCCCGGCAATCTTAATTATTCTCTTGTGATCATCTTTTTCAACAAGCTTATAAGTTCCTTTATCCCAGACCTCCACCTTGCCGGCTCCATACTGTCCCTCTGGAATGGTTCCTTCAAAATCCTCATAACCCAAGGGATGGTCTTCGGTCTGGACAGCTAGCCTTTTGATTCCTTGTTTTAATGGAGGCTTCTTGGGAACAGCCCAGCTTTTCAGCACATCGTCTTCTTCCAGACGCAGGTCATAATGAAGATGGGAGGCGTCATGTCGCTGAATCACATACACAAGTCCTTTCTTTTTTTTTCGGCATAAAGTCTTTCCTGGTTCCTTGGTTTTAGTAAAGTCCCTTTTCTTTTTATATTCTTTTAAATTCATATTGATTCGACTTATCCTTAATTATTCACAAGTCAATGAAGATAGTTTTTTTATGAATAGTTCCGGTTATTTATACCACCTGAAAAAAAGTTGTTCAATATAAAAAAACCCATGACTTTGATTTAAAAAATAATGATAGTATAATTTAGTCCCTATTATTAAGATATAAAGGTTTTTCACAATACTTAAAACATTTTTAAAGGGAGATAAAAATGGCAGACATAACAACTTCTTATATGGGTTTAAAACTTAAAAATCCCATCATTGCGGCCAGCAGTGGATTGACTGATTCTTTATCTGGGATTCTTAAGTGTGAAGCAGCTGGAGTGGGAGCTGTGGTTTTGAAATCTGTATTTGAAGAGCAGCTTATATCAGAAGAAGATGTTTATGAAAAATATTTTAATATATATCCAGAAGCGGTTGATTACTTACGTGAGGGAGGGCTTTTAGAGTATGCCCCTCAGAAAATATACCAGATGATTGAAAGAGCAAAAAAGAAAACAGATATTCCCTTGATAGCCAGCATAAACTGCCGTTCTCCGAAACTATGGCCCACATTTGCTAAACAGTTCCAAGAGGCTGGAGCCGATGCCATAGAACTCAATATATATAACCTGCCTCTGGAGCTTGAAAAGCCGGGTTCTGAATACGAAACCAAGCATGTGGAAATATTAAAGAGCATAAAGGATGTGGTGTCCATTCCTGTGTCTGTAAAATTAGACCAGCAAATAACTTCTATTCCTCATTTGGCACATAGACTCGATGAATCAGGTTGTGATGGGCTGGTATTTTTTAATTGGTTCCTAGAACCTGATATTGATTTGGAAAAATTAACCACCAGTAATATAAAGGGCAAAGGAAACTTCCATCGAACTTTGAGATGGGTAGCTCTTGTTGCAGATCGAATCAACTGTGACATATCATCTTCAGGAGGCGTTAAAACCGGGAATGATGTGATCAAACTCATATTAGCGGGGGCTTCCGCTGTCCAGGTTTGTTCTGTTTTTTATGAGAAAGGTTTGGATGAAGTTGAAAACCTGTTGAACGAACTTTCTTCCTGGATGGAAAAGAATCAATATGAATCGATTCAAGATTTTAGAGGAGAAATGAGTTTTAAAAATCAGAAATTAAGTTTTAAGAATATGGGTAAAGCTAAGTCATATTTTCGAGCCCAATATTTAAAAACATACGAAAAATAACAGAGGGGAGAACTTTGGTAGCGGGGGCTGGATTTGAACCAGCGACCTCCGGGTTATGAGCCCGACGAGCTACCTGACTGCTCCACCCCGCGATCGAGAATAATTATAACACAGGAACTAGGAATATCACAACCATTATAGTCAAATAATTTTAATCTTAAATATTTACTTGACATCAATAAACCCCAAAAAATATAATGTGAAACTAAAAAAATGGCGGTTTTTCTTTTTGCTCTGCTAAGCTTAACCTGCATAGGTTCAATCACGGGGATGATTCTCTGTAAAAACCAAGCTTACTGCGCTCTTTTCCTGATTCTAGCTTTTGTATGCACAGGAGGGTTGTTTGGCCTCATGAACGCTCCCTTTATTGCCGTAGTCCAGATCATCATCTATGCCGGAGCCATTATGGTTCTGTTCATCTTTGTGATCATGATGATTGATATCCGCCAAGGACTCACTCCTGAGAAAAAGAGATGGATCATTTATCCTTCCCTGGGCATAGGTTTGATTCTCGTTATAGAGCTTATTTTTGTGTTGAATAGAATCCAGGGCCTATCTGGATCAAATGTTTCAGAAACTGTAGGAAGCCCGAAAATTTTAGGAAAGATTCTTTTTACAAAATATCTCTACCCTTTTGAGATCACCTCTGTTTTGATCATTGCTGCCTTGGTAGGGGCTATTGTGTTGGTAAAGGAAAAGGACAACAAATGATCCCCACAATTTATTTTCTGGTTTTGAGCGCGTTCCTTTTTGTTATGGGAACAGTTGGATTTTTAATAAAAAAAGACTTAATAACTCAATTCATGTGTGTTGAAGTGATGCTCAATGCCGCTAATATAGCTTTTATTGCCTTTGCAGCCTCTTCCTCTTCTCTAGAGGGCCAAATCATTGTTTTCTTTGTTATCACCGTTGCTGCTGCAGAGGCAGCTGTAGGATTGGCTATCATCCTGCTTGTTTATAAGCAGAAAAAGACCATAAAGTCAGAAGACAGCAGCTTAATGAAAGGATAAAATGAGAGAAGTATTTTGGTTAATCCCGTTTGTTCCAGCTGTCAGCACAATTATTCTGGCTATTTTTGGGGAAAAGCTTTCTAAAAAGTACATCTCTTTTCAGGCATGTGGAGCGGTGTTTGTTTCCTTCTTGATTTCTGTCTACTCATTCATAGGACTCCTTAAACTTTCTCCTGAGCAGTACCCGGTAGTGAAAAATCTTTTTTCCTGGATCCATTCAGGAAACTTCCAAGCCAATCTATCCTTTCAGTTTGATCCCTTAACCGCAGTTATGACTATGGTGGTGACTGCTGTGGGATTTCTCATCCATGTGTATTCCATAGGTTATATGGCCGAAGATCGAAGCTACAGCCGTTTTTTCACCCTCATGAATCTTTTCACCTTTTCCATGCTGCTTTTAGTGATGGCTTCTAATATTGTGCTTATGTTTGTTGGATGGGAAGGAGTGGGATTCTGTTCTTATATGCTTATTGGGTTCTGGTTTGAAAAGCATTCTGCAGCCAATGCCGGTAAAAAAGCTTTTATTGTCAACCGAATCGGCGATGCGGGTTTTCTTTTGGGAATGCTTTTTATTATTGTTCATCTAGGAAGCACTGAATTTGTAAATATAAACAATGCTGTAGCAGGGGGAAGCCTTTCTTCAGGGTTGGTTACCTTGATTGCTATCTTACTGTTTGTGGGTGCTACAGGAAAATCAGCTCAGATTCCTCTGTATGTCTGGCTCCCTGATGCTATGGAAGGCCCCACTCCTGTAAGCGCGCTCATTCATGCAGCCACTATGGTCACAGCTGGCGTGTATATGGTCGCCCGGATGAATGTCTTTTATACTGTTTCAGAGGCTGCTGGATTCATAGTAGCTATCATTGGAGCTATTACAGCGGTCTATGCAGGGACCATGGCTTTGACCCAAAATGACATCAAGCGTGTTCTGGCCTATTCCACCATTTCACAAATAGGATATATGTTTATTGGCTGTGGAGTGGGAGCTTATGCAGCTGGGATTTTTCACCTCTATACTCATGCCTTTTTTAAGAGCCTTTTGTTTTTGGCTGCTGGAAGTGTGATGCATGCGCTTTCCGGAGAACTGGATATGCGGAAGATGGGAGGACTTAAAAAATACATGCCTTACACCTACCCAACCTTTCTAATTGGAGCCATTGCCATAGCTGGAGTGCCGTTTTTATCCGGTTTTTTCTCTAAAGACGCTATACTCACAGCTGCTTTTGCCAAAGGCCAGTATGTGGTCTGGGCTTTGGGTATACTGGGAGCTGTGCTCACTGCCTTTTATATGTTCAGACTGATTTTTCTGACATTTCACGGAAAAGAACGCCTCGATCCCGAAGTTAAAAAGCATATACACGAATCCCCTCCGGTCATGACCATACCTCTTTCTATCCTTGCCTTTTTCTCAGTTATTGCCGGATACATAGGACTTCCTGTTGTGCTGGGAAAAAATGTGAACTGGTTTAATAATTTTCTTAAGCCTATCATGCATCCAATCCATGAGACCCATTTAAGTCTTGGAACTGAATGGCTTTTGATCCTGATATCAGTTATTGTGGCCTTGAGCGGCATTTTTATTGCTTATTTATTTTATCTTAAAAAGCCTGATGTTCCTCATAAATGGGTGTCGCGTTTTCCATTTTTGTATAAGCTTCTCTACAACAAGTATTATGTTGATGAAGCCTATAACTATGTCTTTGTCAGGCCAGTCATCAAAGGCTCAGAATTTGTTTACCATAAGTTTGACCTCAATGTCATAGATGGAGCTGTGAACGGAACAGCTTCTGGAACTGGTTTTTTTGGGAAAGTTCTCAGTTATCTGCAGACCGGATTTATTAAGGATTATGCCCTGGTGTTCTTACTAGGCACTGTTATTTTATTAGGATTGCTAATTTTTTAGCCATGAATATACCTATCTTATCTATCATCACATTCCTCCCGGCAGCCGGAGCCCTGCTTTTTGTTTTTATTAACCGAAAACAGGAAAAACTGATCCGTTACACCGCGCTTTTTATCGGGATCATCAATTTCATCCTATCCCTTTTTCTTTATTTCAACTTTAATGGGCAGACCGGTGATCCTCAGTTTGTGGAGAAAGCCAAATGGATTGGCTATGGAATCCATTATCATGTAGGGATCGATGGCATCAGTCTATTTCTGGTTCTTTTAACCAACTTCTTAATGCCTATTGTTATACTTTCTTCCTGGAATTCCATCCAAGAAAAAGTCAAAGAGTATCACATTTTTATGCTTCTTCTCGCTACAGGCATACTGGGTGTTTTTGTTTCTCTCAATTTATTTCTTTTCTACGTTTTCTGGGAAGCCATGCTCATCCCCATGTACTTTCTCATTGGTATATGGGGGGGAAAAAGAAAAATATACGCTACTTTGAAATTTGTTATATTCACTATGTTCGGCAGCCTTCTTATGCTGGTTGCCATTTTTGCCCTTTATTCCATTTTCTATAAAGCGGCAGGGACTTATTCACTCAATATATTTGACTACTATGAACTAATATTGAATCCAAACATCCAGATGTGGCTGTTTCTGGCATTTGGCCTTGCTTTTGCCATAAAAGTTCCCATGTTTCCGTTTCATACCTGGCTTCCGGATGCACATGTGGAAGCACCCACAGCGGGTTCTGTCATTCTGGCTGGTGTTTTATTAAAAATGGGGACTTATGGTTTTTTGAGATTTGCACTTCCGCTCTTTCCTGATGCAGCGAAAAAATTCATCCCATATCTTGCGGCCCTCAGTGTGATTGGAATCATCTATGGAGCCCTGATGGCTTTGATACAAAAAGATGTCAAATCTCTGGTTGCTTATTCAAGTGTCAGTCATATGGGATTAATCATGCTGGCTGTGTTTGCTTTGAATCTGGAATCCCTCGAAGGGGCGGTTTATCAAATGATCAATCACGGACTGAGCACTGGAGCCCTGTTTCTCTGTGTGGGAATACTGTATGAAAGAGCCCATACCCGTTTGATCAAGGATTACGGAGGAGTCAGCCGACAGATGCCTGTTTTTGCGGCTTTTTTCCTTATCTGCATGCTTTCATCAGTGGGTCTTCCTGGTCTGAATGGTTTTGTGGGTGAAGTGCTGTGTCTTTTTGGCATTTTTCAATTCAATAAACTGCTGGCTGTCTTGGGCGTTTCCACTATCATACTGGGGGCAGCTTATCTGCTGTGGATGTACCAGAGAGTTATGCAGGGACCTTTGGAAAACAAAAAAATTCTTAATTTCAAAGACCTGACAAAAAGAGAAATAGGATTTTTAGTCCCCATCATCCTGCTTATGTTTTTTATGGGAATATATCCAAAACCTTTTCTCAGAAAAATGGATGCTTCCATCCATAATCTTTTAAATCAGGTCCACAGATCAGAAACATTTCTGGTGGAGAAAAAATCAGATCTAAAAATTCCTGATAAAGTCTCTGATGTAGACTTAGACCATAACCTAAAAGAAAATAAAACCGAGTCTGAAGATAATGAATAACATTTGGGCATTACTACCGGTCTTGTTTGTATTGATTGGCGCTTTATTGGTGCTTTTACTGGAAGTCTTTATCCACAGAGAAAAAAAGGAATATCTTGGATTTATTTCCATAATTTTTCTTCTCTTGAGCGGTGCCACCTGTGTTCTTTTATGGAATAAAAATTTATCCTATTTCAATGGAAACCTTTTTTGGGATAACTTAGCGCTCTTTTTATCACTGCTTTTCATCATAGGAACCTCTCTTATCATTCTCATTTCTATGAAATACTTGTCCCTTCAGGATGCCAATCACGGCGAGTATTATTCAATCCTCCTTTTTGCTCTGATCGGAATCCTTATAATGATTTCTTCCACAGATCTCATCATTATTTTCCTGGGTCTTGAAGTCTTATCCATGTCCAGCTATTCTCTGGCAGGGCTGAAAAGAAGGGATGAAAAGTCTGGTGAGGCAGCCCTAAAATACTTTTTATTAGGAAGCTTTGCATCAGCCTTTTTGATCTATGGAATCGCTTTCCTTTATGGAGCCACCAAATCAACAGAAATTTTTTCCATCATTGATGCTTTCCAGTCAGGTTCTGTTCCAGAAATTTTAGTCATTTCTGGATTAGGCCTGCTTATTATAGGATTTGGATTTAAGATCGCTGTGGTTCCTTTCCATATGTGGACTCCGGATGTATACCAGGGTTCACCCACTCCTGTAACCGCCTTCTTTTCTGTTTGCCCCAAAGCAGCCGGTTTTATAGTGCTTCTAAGACTTTTTGGGCCCTATTTCAAGCAAATCACAGATTCTCAAAACATATTTGTGGTGCTCTGGCTGGTATCAGTCTTCACCATGGTGGCAGGAAATCTATTGGCACTTCGCCAAAAAAACATAAAAAGGATATTGGCTTATTCAAGCATAGCTCATGCCGGATACATTCTGATAGCTGTTCTGGCAAAGAGTCATTACAGCCTTGTTTTTTATCTTACTGTGTATTTATTTATGAACATCGGAGCCTTTTCTGCAGTGATTGCTTTAGGCAAAAAAGGAAAAGAATACCTGGATCTCGAGGATTATGCAGGAATAGGTTTTCGTTACCCCTGGATAGGGGCGACTTTATCTATCTTTCTTTTATCACTAGCCGGTTTTCCTCCCACCGGCGGTTTTCTGGCTAAGTTTTATGTTTTTTCTGAGGCTGTGCAACAGGGTTTGGTTCTCCTAGTCATTATCGGAGTCTTGGCCAGCCTTATCTCAGTCTTTTATTACTTAAGAATTATTGTTTATATGTATATGAGAGAACCCTCTTACACTTTTGAAATATATGCCAACAATCCTTCTTTATTCCTGGCTCTTTTTGTCTGTTTATATGGAGTCATTCAATTAGGGATTTATCCAGGAAATGTGCTACTGGTCATTAAACAGGCCGTAGCTTCCCTTCCCTTCTAATCAATCATATTTTTACAATCGTGGTTAATCATGATCCTAGATTTTTGAATCATTGAAATCCTGGTCATTCACAAGCTGATGTTGCGGCAGATGCAAGGCGCAGGGTGTGAAGTCGTGGTCTTTCACTACGAATGCCCTGCAACGAAGCAGATGCGGTAAGATCAGCTTGCCTGTAAGATAAAATATGTATGCATATAAAATAAAAATGATTACAGAAATTAACGTAATAATCATGTTCTTAATAAATAAAACATTGGTAAGAATCTGGATCATGATAAAGATGTATGTGAATGCATACATATTTTATGAATGACCAGGATTGACTGGAGCAGGACGTAAGCCGAATTCTGTTCCTGCTTTTTCAAACAGGGGTGGTTATTTATCTGACCTGTTGATTGCTCAATAGGTTAAGCGGTCTACCCGCCCCTTGAGACGGACCATCTCATCAGGGCTAATTTGGCCTTGCTCCGGATGGGGTTTACCGTGCCTCTGATGTCACCACCAAAGCGGTGAGCTCTTACCTCACCTTTTCACCCTTACCCTGCTGGGCGGTGTGTTTTCTGCGGCACTTTCCTCCAGTCGCCCGGAGTCGCTGTTAGCGACCATCCTGTCCTGTGGAGTTCGGACTTTCCTCCCCTTCTTTTTTAGAAGAGGCAACCACCTCGCCTACTCCAGTCTTTATATTAATACCATATTGGTCAAGTTTTTTATAGAGGTTGCTGCGTGGCGTATCTATTTTTCTGGCCGTTTGAGAAATATTCCATTCATTTTCTTTTAATTTTGAAAGGATAAATTCTTTTTCCGCCTGGTCTCTAAAGTCTTTTAAGGTTTTTACTTTATCTGTATCAGGTAAGCAGATATCTGAATCTCCTTTAATATGTTCAGGGAGTTGGTTTTTGTTTATGGTGTCTTCCTCTGTCATGATAATAAGCCTTTCCACCATATTTTTAAGTTCTCTGACATTTCCTTTCCAGGTGTAACTTTTCATAACCTGTTTGGCCTCTTCAGTGAATTTTTTCAACTTGAAATTATTTTCATCAGAATAAACCTTGCAAAAATAATCTATGAGAGAAGGAATATCTTCTTTTTTTTCTCTTAAAGGAGGAGAATAGATAGGAACCACATTGAGACGAAAAAATAAATCTTCTCTAAAATTTCCGTTTTTTATCTCTTTTTTCAAATCCTTATTAGTGGCGGCAATGACTCGGACATCCACTTTTTCTACTTTATTGGAACCTACTTTCTGGACTTCTCCTTCTTCCAGAACTCGAAGCACTTTGGCTTGGGTTTTTAAACTCATATCAGCCACTTCGTCAAGAAATATGGTCCCTCCATCGGCCAGCTCAAATTTACCTTGTTTTTTTTCAGTAGCTCCTGTGAAAGCTCCTTTGAGATGACCAAAAAGTTCACTCTCTATCAGCTCCTCTGGGATGGCTGCACAATTGACCTGAATAAACTCTTCATCCTTCCGAAGGCTTTTTTCATGGATGGCTCTGGCTATTAATTCTTTTCCTGTCCCGCTTTCCCCATATATGATGACCGTGGCATTGGTAGGCGCTGTTTTCAATATTTCTTTCCAGAGTTTTTTCATCAAAGGATGCTTACCCACGAGTTTATACTTCTTTTCAGCTTTTTTACTGAGATCCCTGTATTTTTTCAGTAATTTTTTTTGGCTTAGAGCATTTCTTACTCCCAGAAGCACCCGTTCCCTATGCAGAGGTTTTTCAAAAAAATCAAAGGCTCCTAGTTTAGTGGCTTCCACAGCTGTCTGAATAGTGCCATGTCCAGATATCATTATGACTTCAGGAGAATAAGGTCTGTTCTTAAGATCCTTGAGTATCTCTAATCCATCTTTATCTGGAAGTTTTATATCTAAGAGAATAAGATCTAGTCCCACAGTTTCGTCAATAACTTCATAGGATTCTTCTGCATTGGAAGCTTCCAGGAAGTTGTATCCTTCATATTCAAAAATCATCTTGAGTGATTTCCTGATGTTTTCTTCATCATCCACTACTAGAACTTTTTCTCTTCTCTTACTCATTTACCTTTCCTCTTCATAAAAATGACAATTTTTTCAAATAAATAATATTACAGATAAGTTTAAATAACAACTTAAGTTCTTAACATCCTAAGGAAATTCAGGTGTGGCTGAAGCGACATTGAAGATTGAGTAAAATTTCATCCTTGATAAAAAGAAAAAATAATATATATTGTATGATAAAGAGATTATTTTGAGATACATAAAAAGTATTCTTCTTGACATCTTAATCATTTCCTTTTTGACTTGTCCATTATTTTCTCTTCCTGAGGAAGAAGACGAATCAAGTTCTCATTTTAAACTCAAAAACGGTCTGGAAGTTTTTCTTTATAAAAAGCCGACTCTTCCCATTACCAATTTTGTTTTCGCTTTTGATGTGGGCTCTAAAAATGAAACTGAAAAAACAAGCGGTATGATTCATATTCTGGAACACTGTATATTGTTCAGAGGCACAAAATTTGTTAACAATAAAGAATTCAGCAGTCAAATAAGAAACCATGGAGCCTATTATAATGCCCATACAGGTCGGGATATTTCTATTTTTGAGATGGTTCTTCCCTCAGATCACTGTGAATACGCACTTGAAACTCTTAAACAAATCCTCTTTGATTTCAATCTAAAACAAAAAGACCTTGATGATGAAAAAAAAGTCATTGTTGAAGAACTGAATAAAATAAAAGATGATCCTTATAAATCAGCCCTTTCCTTTATTTACCAAAACCTTTATCAGAATCATCCTTATCAGAATTCTGCTTTTGGAAAAATAGAAAGCATACAGAATTTTAGGGCTGAAGACGTGATGGAATTTTATCATAAATATTTTGTTCCATCCAATGGTGTCTTAGCTGTCGTGGGAGACTTTTCAACACCAGAGATTAAGAAAAAAATTAAATCGGTACTAGAGAACATAGAACAAAAAACTCACTTGGAGAATAAAGATTTTCAGAAAACAGAGCCTATGAAAAAAACAGCAGAGACTGAAATAAAAATGGATGTGGAAATGGCCTATTTAGCGATTGGATTGAATGCACCAGGATACAATTCTTTAGATCAGTATGCCGTGGATCTATTAACTGAAATATTTGGGCATGGATATAATCCCTTAATAAACCAACCTATTATGAGACGAAGAATAGATGCGCATTCCATTAGAATGTCCTATTTCAGTGATAAGTACGGAGGTTCTATAATCATATTTATAGGTTTAGACCCCAAAGATATCAACGCCGCAGAATCAGAAATCACTAAGTATCTTAAAACATCGAGAAAGTTGAACTATTCTAAGGATGACTATATGACAGACAACCAATTTCATGCATTTGATATATTAAAAAGTGCTAAAAACAGGATTAAACTTAATTCTGAAACTGCTGAAGAGCAAGGACTTCAGATAGCCTATTCTTTAGTGAGATTTATGCTGATGAATGAGATGAGCGATCGAGGTCATTACCTGGATGAGATTGAAAAGCTGAATTCTTCGGATATTCGAAAAGCAGCGGGCCAATACTTAAGCCAGAAAGGCAAAGTCGTGGTAAAAATACTTCCTGAAGAAAAGAAATGAATATAAAATCAATAAAACATTTGTTTATTGTTTTTGTGACTGGAATTTTCTTTTTCTTGGCTGCATCATCTATGATCTATGCCAACCAGGACACATGGAAAACAACACCTATGAAAATGAAGCTGGAAAACAGAGCCACGATTCTCTATGAAAAAGATGATTCCTCAAAGATCACGGTTCTTCAGTTCTATATAAAAGGAGGAAAGCTGGCAGAGCCTGATAATAAAGAAGGACTTTCCTATGTCACAACCCGATTGGTTCTTGAAATTCCTGATAGACAAAAGGCACAGGATTTCATGCTTCAGGCTACAAATCTAATGATGTACAGTGAAAATGATTATTCAGCGGTTATTGTGACCTGTCTTTCTGAAAAATTAGAGGCCAGTCTCAAGATCATTTCTGATATTATGCTGAACCCTCTCTTCTCCACTTTGAGAATCAATCGAATCAAAGAGAACATGCTGATCAGAGACAAAGTTGAACAGGACGAATCTAGAAACATAGCCTATAAAACCATTAGAGACTTTCTTTTTAAAGACACTGGATATGACGGCTCTGTCTACGGGGATGAGAAAAGTTTAAAACAGATTAAGAAGAAAGACATTGTTGAATTTTATGAAAAACACTTTACAGCTGAGAATATGCTTATTGTTGTGTCCACAGACCTGGATAAAGAAGTTATAACCGATTATTTCAATCAATATTTTTCTAAATTAAAAAAAGGAATCTCATTATCATCCAGAAATTTGATACTCCCTTCTATTGAGACGCAGACTCTTCGTCATATTTCAAGAGTGACCAAACAGACCTTTATTGCAATTGGGTATCGGCTTCCTCCCATCAGTCTTAAAAACTACGTTCTTTCTTTGATGATGGAGAATCTACTGGGTAAAGGAATCGGCTCAAAATTGTGGCCGATAAGAAAAGAAAAAAAACTCGCCTATAATATCAGTGCTCATACGAGTTATTTCAAAAACGGGGGCCTATTGGAAGCGCTGCTAGAAACAGAAAACACAAAAAAAGAAACAGCACTGGAATCTGTGAACGATACTTTAGAAATCCTTTTTTCAGAAGGCATCAGTTCTGAAGAGCTTAACACGACCAAAGTCTATACCAAAGCTTCCTTTTTACGCTCCAATGAAACCAAAAGAGACAGAACAAGAACACTTGCCTTTTTTGAAATAATGGATCTTGGTTTGGACTCATTTATGGGCATCTTTAATGCAGTGGACAGTATTAAGCTCGAAGAAATGAACGATTATATTCACAAGGTACTTGATCCAGAAAATAGAGTCACCGTAACAGTAGGTCCTGAGCAAAAATCAGAATCGATTATTCCCCTAGATCCATCTTTATAGATAGAAAATCCATTAAGTCCTTGATAGATATAACTCCAACCAGCTTGTCGCCCTCCACCACCATCAAGCGGCTCCTCCTTTTCTGCTGCATCAAAGAAAGCACTTTATCTGCTTTTTCATCTGGACTGATAGTGTTGGATTCAGAACACTCTTCCATAATGTCTCTGACTCTTTTAGACGCTCTTTCTTGTTTAGGGATATCTTTAACGCTCTTAAGCTCCACACATCCCATGATTTTCCCTTGTTCCACCACTGGATACATTTTGTAATGATATTTATATATATAATCTTCAATAAGTTTTTCCAGGCTTATATCAGGCGATACTTTGACTGGATCGGAAGCCATATATTTGCTTACTTTCACACCTGAAAGTGAATTTCTTAATATCATCTGTTTGTATGACATCTGAGAGGAGCTCCGGATGAAAAGACCGATGAGAAAAATCCAAGCTCCTCCGATAAAATTTCCAAAAATGACTTCAACCACTCCGAATATGATGAGGGCAAATCCAAAGGCAGAGCCGATCTTTGAAGAAATATTAGTGGCCCAATTTATATTATCCTTCCATCCCCAGAGAACAGAACGAAGAACTCGACCACCATCTAAAGGAAAGGCTGGGATGAGATTAAATCCAGCTAGTATTAAGTTAATCCAGGCCAAATATTCTATAACGCCCATCAAAGCTCTGGATAATCCCATCCCTTCTCCCATTAATGAAATCAGCAGAAGCCCAATCCCTAGAAATATACTGGCTAAAGGACCGGCAACAGCCATAAAAAACTCAGCTTTTGGGCTGGGAGGTTGTTCCGACATCTCTGCCACTCCACCGAATATAAACAAGGTGATGCCTTTCATGGGAAGCCCAAATCTTCGGGCGATAAGAGAATGCCATAATTCATGAAAAACAATGGAGAAAAGAAGACCGATGGCTCCTGCGATTCCCATTATCCAATAGGTGGAAGCTGAGAATCCCTTATAAAAATGAGGAAAAAGTCCCTTGGCCAGACTCCATATAATAAGAACAGCCAGGATGAACCAGCTAAAATCCATTTTGACATGGAATCCGAACAGCTTAAAAAGGGATATTCTTTTTCCGAACATTTTCTACAGGATCATTTATTCTGTGGCAGTGATGGCCTCAACTTCTTTAACCGTCTTTGGAATCGGTTTTCCCAATACTCTTTGTCCTTTTTCAGTCACCAAAACATCGTCCTCTATTCTGATCCCTCCAAAGTCACGGTATTTGTCTAACTTTTTATAATCAATATAATTCATGAATTTCTTTTCTTTAATCCATTTGTCGATCAGAGCAGGAATAAAATAGATACCCGGCTCTACGGTGAGAACAAAACCAGGTTCTAATTTTTTTGCGAATCTGAGATAAGCCAGACCAAACTGTTCGCTTCTTTTCATTTTTTTGTCATATCCCACATAGTCTTCACCCAGTCCTTCCATATCATGAACATCCAGTCCCATCATGTGACCAAGACCATGAGGCATAAATAAAGCATGAGCTCCTGCTTTGACCGCTTCGTCAACATCTCCTTTCATGACTCCCAATTCCTTGAGTCCGGAGGCAATGACAGTAACAGCTTTTATATGCACATCTTTGTATTTTCTTCCTGGAATAGTGGCCTCTATCGCTGTCTGCTGGGCATTCAATACAATATCATAGATTTCCCTTTGTTTTTTGGTGAATCGGCCTCCTACAGGAATTGTGCGGGTTATGTCGCCAGCATAATGCATCTGAGATTCAGCTCCTGAGTCATTGACTAAAAGTTGTCCCTTTTTCAATTGATTCCCATGATAATGATTATGAAGTATCTGACCATTTACGGTTAGAATGATAGGAAATGAAATATTGGCTCCATAAGATAAGGCGATTCCTTCTATAGTTCCTGCTATCTCCCTTTCATATTTTCCCGGGACAGCCATTTTCATGGCTGTGGTGTGCATTTCATAAGTGATATCAACAGCTGTTTCAATCTCTTTGATTTCCTGTTTTATCTTTTTCGATCTCTGCTCAACCACAGCTTTGATCAGCTCCGTAGAGCTGTATTGATTAACTTTTTCATCTTTTATTCCCAGTAAATCTTCAATTTTAAGTGAAGTCTCTTTTCTGTAAACAGGAAGATAATGGACCTTCCTTCCATTCTCAAGAGCTTTGTTCAAAACTTCAGTTAATTTTTTATATGGAAAAGTAGTCTTGACGCCCACCTTTTCACTTCTATTTTTAAGAAGTGGTTGGTCCCCCATCCATATGATATCTTCCACATCAACGTCATCTCCGAAAATGATGTCTTTGTCCTCATCAATATCTATGAGACCGGCTAGACCAGGAGAATCAAGGCCAAAAAAGTATAAAAAATTACTATCCTGTCTAAAGCGATAAGCATTATCCAGGTAATTCATCGGACTTTCTTCATTTCCCAGAAAAAGGATAAGTCCTTCATTTAATTTTTCTTTGAGTTTTTTTCTTCTTTGTTTATAGATTTTTGAATCAAACACAATGCCTCCTTAAATGAACCCAGGTTATTCTAAAAATTGTTGCTGGTGAATAATCCAGGTTGAATATTTTGAATAAATACAATATACCTCATTTAAAAATAAATATAAACATGAAGTTGGCATAAACAAAGGGTTCTATCAATGACTTCAAAATTATCTTATTTTTGATATGGATTTTGCTGAAGGGGCCATGGCAATGCCTCCTTTTGCTGTGCATTTAAGCTCTGGAGGCATCATCTTCCCTACTGAATAGAGGGCATCCACTGTTTCATCAAAGGATATCAAATTTTCATATCCTCCTAAAATGAGGTCAGCACACAGAAATGCATTTGAAGCAGCCGCTGCATTTCTGGTGTGGCAAGGGATTTCACACATGCCCTGCACCAGATCACATACAGAACCCATGGTGTTTTGTAAAGATATTCCTGCAGCATTCAGTGCTTGTTGAGCGCTTCCCCCTGCAGATTCTACCACTAAAGCCGCAGCCATGGCTCCGGCTGCTCCTATTTCTGCCTGACATCCAGCTTCTTCTGCGGCAAAGGTGGCTCTTCTTGCGATGATCAGGCCAACAGCCCCTGCTGCAAAAAGAGCTCTTCCGAGAATGTCCTTATTTATATTCAAATCTTTTTGTAAAGTCACAGCCACACCTGGAAGAACGCCGGCAGAACCTCCGGTAGGAGCCGCGCACACAATGCCCCCGCTGTTAGCTATATGCATCACTGCCATGGCCCTCACAGCGGCTCGCAAATGAATCCCTCCGCCTAGGAGTTGTCCTTTGGCTTCACTCTTCATGATTTTTTCAGCGCAAGGCCTGAGAAGTCTCATGTTCACATTTTTATTAATAAGCCCTTTTTGAACTGAATCTTCCATAACCTGAAGACGTTTTTGCATCTCTTTAAGGATTATTTGTGGAGAGAGACCGAGCAATTTTGATTCATATTCAATAGCTAACCTTCCTAAAGTTTTTTTGGTTTTTTTTGCTTTGGTGATGATTTCTTCTGAGCTTAGAAAAAGTTCTTTCCCCTTTCTGGTAAAAAATACAGGTGAAGAAGTCCAGATACTTTTGACTTTGGGATTATGACGGAGACTTATAAGAATCTTTTCATCAAATTTTGAGCTTTTTTTGAAACAGATAAGGGTTTTATGGTGTTTGTTTTTTCTCTCTATTTTTATATCTGGGTCCGAATTAAAAAAATCAAGTATATTCAGTTGTTCTTGTTTGTGACATTCTATTATCAGCACATAGGACTTGCCGTCTATATCCACTGACCAACCGTTTAATCCAGTGAATTTGACAGCTCCTCCCCCTGTAGATTTAGCATTAATCTCTATTTTTTTGTCGTTTTTTGACTTTAATTGTATCTGAACCGCATTAGGGTGTTTGTCCTTCAACTCTCCTTTATTAAAAACAATATTTAATCCCCTTTTTTGAGCATACTCTATAGATTGGAAAAAACGAGGATCTGTTATATCCCATCCCAACAATCCTGCTGCAAAGGCACTATCCACACCCTGTTCTTTGTATACCTGAGCATAAGATCGGTTTTTTCCAAAGGTAAAAGAGGCTTCCACTGGAAATTCATTAAGAAGACCTTTTGAAATAAGGGCGATTCGATATGAACCAGCCGTATGTGAACTGGAAGGACCTCTCATAACAGGACCCAAAACATCATTGAATACACTAATAAAATCAGGTCCTTCTTTGTTCATTTAACTCATTAGGAATTATTTTTCAGCCATTTTTTTGTAATCTTCATATCTTTCTTTGGCTTCTTGAGCTGCTTTTTTAAAAAGAGTCTTGGCTGCTTCTGGATGCTGCTGCTTTAAAGTCCTATATCTGATTTCATTGTCAAGAAACTGTTGATAATCAAGTTTGGGTTCTTTTGAATCAAGAATCAGAGGATTCTTCCCTTCTTCAGACCGTCTGGGATCGTATCTGTAAAGAATCCAGTACCCTGTATCCACTGCCAGTTTCTCCTCAGATTGTGTTTTTGTCATATCCAGTCCATGGTTGATACAGGGGGCATACGCTATGATCAGAGAGGGACCTTTATATGATTCTGCTTCCAGAAAAGCTTTCAAGCATTGATTCTGATTCGCTCCCATAGCCACAGCAGCGACATAAACATAACCATAGGTCATGGCCATTCGTCCTAAGTCTTTTTTCTTGGTTGGTTTTCCTGCTGAAGCAAATTTGGCCACTGAACCAGTTGGAGTTGCTTTTGAAGCTTGACCACCTGTGTTTGAATAGACTTCAGTGTCCAACACCAAAACATTGACCTTCCTTCCGGCTGCTAGAACATGGTCCAGGCCCCCGTATCCAATATCATAAGCCCAACCATCTCCTCCTATAGACCAAACGCTTTTGTCCACTAAGTAATATTTCAACTCCTCTATCTTTCTTAAGACTTTCTCTTTTTCTCCGGAAGCTTTCTCAAGGGCTTTAGGCAGAGCTTCGACCACTTCCTCTGCAGCTTGTTTGGCCTCATCTTCTACAGATGACCAAAGTTCCTTGCTCTTTTTTAAAGCTTCAGTCAGTTCTTTAGTGGTTCCCATATCCAGCAGTTTGTCAATGTTGCTCAAGAGCTGTTTTCTGTTAGAATCCACAGCAAGACGCATTCCAAATCCATACTCAGCGTTATCCTCGAACAGAGAATTGGCCCACGTGGGACCTCTCCCATTTTTATCCTTGCAATAAGGTACTGTGGGGAACGTTCCACCCCAAATGGAAGAACAACCAGTGGCATTAGCAATGATCATCCTGTCTCCATATAACTGTGTCGCTAGCTTGACATAAGGAGTTTCTCCACATCCGGCACAAGCTCCACTGAATTCAAGATAAGGCAAAAGGAATTGACTTCCTTTAACAGTGGTCTTTTTCACTCCGTCCAGCACATTATCCGGTAGTTTCTCAAAAAATTCTTCGTTTTCTCTTTCTCCATCCTCCCGAGCTTCTTTAATAGGCACCATTTCCAGCGCTTTTTCTTTAGTGGGACAGACTTCCACACAGTTTTCACAGCCCACACAGTCTTCCACATAGACTTGGAGTCTGTACTTTAAATCTCTGTCGTTTTTGGTGCGTGATTTTAAAGTCACAAAACTTTCAGGGGCGTCTTTTAAATCTTTGGGATCTATCTGTTTTGCCCTTATGGTGGCGTGAGGACACACCAATACACATTGATTGCATTGAATACAGTTTTCAGTAATCCACTTAGGAACTTTATCAGCAACCCCTCTTTTTTCAAGCTTGGTTGTTCCGGTAGGAACCGCTCCATCCAAGGGCATTTGAGATACTTTGATTTTATCTCCTTCAAAGTGCAAGGAAGGATCAATAACGTTTCGAGCAAATTCTGAAGCATCGTCAGGTATTAATTTTTGTTCTGGAGCTGATTTTTTGATTTTATCGGGCACTGGCACTTCCTCAAGGGCCTCATAGGCTCTATCAACAGCTTTCCAGTTCATTTTGACTATGTCTTCACCTTTTTTCATAAAGGTTTTCTTAATAGCCTCTTTAATCAACTTCAAAGCTCTATCTTCAGGAATAACTCCGGATATTTTAAAGAAAGCCGTCTGCATTATGGTGCTTATTCGGTTTCTCAGCCCCACTTCATTAGCGATTTTAAGAGCATCTATATTGTAGACCTTAATGTTTTTGTCGAGAATGGTCTTCTGCATGTCTTCAGTCAGATTCTCAAAAACTTCATCTGTTTTCCAGTGTGAATTGAGTAGAAATGTTCCGTTTTCTCTTATTCCTTTAAGAATATCATAACGGCCTATATAAGAAGATTTATGGAGAGCTACAAAATCCACCGTATTCAGTAAATACTGGGATTGAATTTTTTCTTTTCCAAACCGAAGGTGTGATATAGTGACTCCTCCTGATTTTTTGGAAT
This sequence comes from Candidatus Aminicenantota bacterium, assembly GCA_041686095.1. GTDB lineage: Bacteria > Acidobacteriota > Aminicenantia > Aminicenantales > Aminicenantaceae > WJMT01. The sequence continues at coordinate 4,810 of JAWLEN010000001.1, read as the reverse complement.
CGTATTGAAAATAACCCTGAGCATACATATCTGTATTGTCTCCGATAATTTTAATGGAATTTTTATTGGCTGACACAGTCCCATCAGAGCCATACCCCCAGAATTTACATCTCACCACTCCTTCCGGTTCAGAATCAAGAGGTTCTCCTCCCTCCAAGGATGTGTGTGTGACATCATCTTCGATTCCTACAGTAAATCCATGAAAAGCTTTTCCATCCAGGTGGTCATAAACAGCTTTGACCATAGCTGGTGTGAACTCCTTGGATGAAAGTCCATATCTCCCTCCGATCACCTTAATATTTTTTCCAGAAAGAGCGGTCACCACATCTAGGTACAAAGGTTCTCCTAATGACCCGGGTTCCTTGGTCCTGTCAAGAACAGCGATTTTCTCAACGCTGTCAGGAAGAGCTGATAAAAAAGCTTTGGCAGAAAAAGGACGGTACAACCTAACTTTAATGGCTCCAACTTTTTCTCCTTTTTTATTCAGATAATTAACAGCTTCTTCAATGGTTTCTACGCTGGATCCCATTGAAATAATGACTTTATCCGCATCAGGATCTCCAATATAATCAAAAAGATGATACTGACGACCAATTTTTTTCGCTACTCTATCCATACACTTCTGAACAATTTCAGGGGCCTTATCATAATATTTATTGACTGTCTCTCTTCCCTGAAAGTAAACATCCGGATTTTCAGCTCCGACTTTTAGAAAAGGTTTTTCTGGATTCATGGCACGGGAGCGGAATTCCTCCACATATTTCATGTCAATCAGATCGGCCATGGTCTCATATGGAATCATCTCTACTTTTTGTATCTCGTTGGAGGTTCTGAATCCGTCAAAAAAATGAACAAAAGGAACCTTGGACTCTAAGGAAGCAAGGTGGGACACAATAGCTAGATCCATGGTTTCCTGAACCGAACCAGATGCCATCAATCCAAATCCTGTGTTTCGGGCAGACATGACATCTGAATGATCCCCAAATATGGATAATGACTGACAAGCCAGGGATCGTGCTGAAACATGGAAAACTGTAGGAAGCATTTCTCCGGCGATTTTATGCATATTCGGCAGCATGAGCATCAATCCTTGTGAAGCAGTGAATGTGGTGGTCAATGCTCCTGCTGACAGACTTCCATGCACAGCACCGGAAGCACCCCCTTCAGACTGCATTTCTATGACATCCAAAGTCTGTCCAAAAATGTTTTTCCTTCCCTGAGCAGCCCAAGCATCGGCCAGCTCTCCCATTAAGGATGAAGGTGTTATGGGATAAATAGCCGCCACTTCACTGAATGCATAAGCAACATGAGTGGCTGCTGTATTTCCTTCAATGGGTTCATACTTTTTTTTCATGATGATCTCCTCTCTTATTAAGCCAATATTATTGTTTCTCTATTTAATCTCTGTTCTTCCTTCCAAAGATTTTTTTATAGTCATCTGGTCTGCATAATCAATATCAGAACCAACGGGCAGACCCATAGCCAGCCTGGTTATTTTGACATCAAATTCTTTTAAAATTTTATTCAAATAGGAAGCCGTGGCTTCACCATCAGCTGTTGGGTTCGTGGCAATGATGACCTCTTTGAACTTGTTTGTTTTTATTCTTTCTATTATTTTATCCACCTTTAATTCATCTGGCCCTATCCCTTTTAAAGGTGACAAAGCTCCAAGCAGCACATGATATCTTCCATTATAAATTTCACTTTTCTCTATGGAATCAATATTAAAAGGTTCTTCCACTATACACAGCTCCTCATCATTTCTGCTTTCATCTGTACAGAAATAACAGGGTTCAACATGAGTGAGGTTATTGCAAACAGAGCAGTAGAAAAGACCCTTTTTAGCTGATTTTATAGCATCGCTTAAACGATCTACTTCTTCCTGTTCCAGCCCTATTATATAATAGGCGATCCTCCGAGCTGTTTTTAGCCCAATTCCTGGAATTTTTTTGATTTCTTCAATAAGTTTGTTTAATGGATGTTCTTTGTTCATGATCAAATCACGATAAACCAGGTATTTTAAGTCCGGCTCCCATAGCTCCCATTTTTTCTTTTAAATTCTCATCCACTTGTCCGCTGGCATCATTAAAAGCAGCGCTGATCAAATCCTGGAGCATTTCGACATCTTCTTTATTAATCACTTCTGGATCGATCTTGATAGAAATAATATTCTTGTTCCCATCCATTACAATCTCAACCATTCCTCCTCCACTGGATCCTTCCACTCTCATTTCTTCAAGTTCTTTTTTTATTTTTTCCTGCATTTCTTTTGCCTGTTTAAGCATTTTCTGTAAATTCCCCACACCCTTCATTTTTTATTCTCCTTCTAACACAGAATTTAATATTTTAATTTTTCTTTTCACCTTTATTTACAGACAAAATTCGAGCTCTAAATGTGTTGATGAATTCCTCCACTTTGGGTTCCTTTAAAGCCTGATCTTTTTCGTTATTTTCTAGTTTGTTTGGCTTTACTTTGGAAGGAGTTTCCTTTTTATCATCATACATCCTGATATTATTCTTTGTCTGGTTCTGCACCACTTTTTTGGGTTTCGGAGGAAGCGACTCATGGAGTGATATTTTTTCCTTGATTCGCTTAACATCCTCAATAATATTCTGGATAGGTATTACTTTTTTGAATTGACATAATTTTATAATCATCACCTCGAAATAAATCCTGGGATGCGAAGAATACCTTAATCCCTGTTCCCCATTCTGAAGAGCATTGAGGCAGCGCAAAATATCATCAGAACTGACTTCTTCAACTTGTTTTCTCATTTTATCTAGTTCTGTATCATCGAGAGTGAGTAGATCCTGGGTGTTCTTTAAAGAACGAAGGACCAAGAGATTCCTAAAGTGCCTGATCAATTCAGAGTTGAAAAACCTAAGGTCATAGCCTCGATTCACAACTTTTTCAACCAAATCAAATACATCTTTATTTTTTCCTTTAAAAATGGCATCTGAGAACTCAAAAAGTAATTCATGACTCATGGTCCCAAGAATTTCTTTGAGATCTTCATCGTTTACTTTATCTCCAGAAAAAGCCACAGCCTGATCAAGCAAACTCTGTGCATCTCTTAGACTTCCCTCAGCTTTTTCTGCAATCAGTCTGATCCCGTAATTTGAAATTGAAATATTTTCTTTTTTTGTGATTTCTTCTAAATGAGAGACGATCTGGTTGAAAGATATCTTTTTAAATTCAAATGTTTGGCATCTTGACACGATAGTAGCTGGAACTTTGTGAAGCTCCGTGGTGGCCAGAATAAAAAAAGTATTGGGAGGTGGTTCTTCCAGAGTTTTCAATAATGCATTGAACGCTGGAGGCGTCAGCATATGGAATTCGTCTATGATGATAACTTTATATTTGCTGTGGAGAGGCTTATATTGAATCCCTTCCCTCAAATCTCTTACTGCATCAATTCCTCTATTGGAAGCTCCATCGATTTCCAGTACATCGACAGATTGGCCTTCTTGAATGGCCATACAAGCCTCACATTGCTGGCATGGTTCAGGAGTCGGGCCTTTTTGGCAGTTGAGCGATTTGGCTAAAAGCCGAGCTACGGTAGTCTTCCCTACCCCTCTCATTCCTGCAAAAATATACCCATGAGCCAGACGGTTGTTCTTGATAGCGTTTTTCAATGTCTGGACAACATGTTTTTGACCAATTACTTGATCAAAGCTTGCAGGCCTATATTTTCTGGCATATACTAAATAGCTCATTTTATATCCGTTGAATCCGGGAAAGGACGCGGAAGTCGGTAAAAAATATTAAATAGTATTTTAACACATATGCTTGCTAAATCAAAAAGTTTTTTGCACTGTCCCAGCGCTTAATGTATCTTATATAAGATCATGAATAACAGGGTAAGTCTTTTTGAAATCCATTTAGCTGTCCTTTTATTTGGAGCCGCAGGATTATTTGGAAAGTGGCTGTTAATCTCTCCATTTATTATTGTTTTAGGAAGGGTTTTTTTTGCCAGCTTAAGCTTATCTGTCATTATAGGGATATCAGGGAAAAAAAAACTGCTGCTTCCTGGAAATGATTATTTTTATTTTGTCTTATTAGGATTTATTCTTGCCATTCACTGGGTTTCATTCTTCCAATCCATTCAAGTATCAACTGTGGCCATAGGTCTTTTATCATTTTCCACATATCCGGTTTTTACAACTTTTCTCGAACCTGTTTTTACCAAACAGCGAATTATCCCTCTTAATGTGTTTCTGTCTCTCTTTTGTCTATTCGGCGTTTTTTTAATTGTACCAAAATTTGATGTTCAAAATTCAACCTATTTGGGTGTTTTATGGGGCGTGTTTTCGGGATTTACCTTTTCTCTTCTCACCATAATCAACAGAAAACTGACCCAGAAACATTCCAGTCTTATCATTGCTTTTAATCAAAATTTTTTTTCAACTCTGTTTTTAGTGCCTGTTTTATTGTTTATAAAACCTGGCTTAACTTTAAGAAACTTATGGCTTTTAATCATACTGGGAGTGGTGTGCACCGCTCTTTCCCACACTCTTTTTATCAAAGGAATGAAAAATGTTAAAGCTCAAACAGCCAGTCTTATTCACACCTTAGAACCCGTTTATGGAATTATATTTGCCTTTTTGCTTCTTAAAGAAGTGCCCTCCTCCAGAACTCTTATGGGTGGAGCTGTGATCCTTTTAGGCCAGGCTCTGATCCTCTACCTCTTCATAAAAAGAAAAAAACATAAAAATTAATAATCCAAGTTAACAACCTACATTATTCACGAGTCGAGACTGATTCTGAGGTGAAGGGCAAGGGATGAGGAATCCCCTGTGAGGGCTGAGC
>JAWLEN010000175.1:0-3412 GCA_041686095.1 Candidatus Aminicenantota bacterium | reverse complement strand
TTTTGACAGGGAGAAGGGACTAAATCTGTACAAACCCCAGCATGACATTTTTTGTATTTTATGTGAGAGATGTATTCGTCTCTGAAATATCGAAGTGTAGTCAGAACAGGATTAGGAGCCGTGTTTCCCAAACCGCATAAGGCAGTAGCTTTGATATTTTTAGCGAGATTCTCCAATAAATCCAAATCCTCCATTTCCCCCCTGCCTTCTTTTATTTTGGTGAGGATCTCCAGCATTCTGGGAATGCCCTCTCGGCATGGAGTGCATTTTCCACAGGATTCACCTTTACTAAAGGTTAAAAAATAGTGGGCTAAGTCCACCATGCAGGTGTTTTCATCAAGAACAACCATCCCCCCTGAACCCATCATGGAGCCTACTTTTGTGAGCTGTTCATAATCAAGAGGCAAATTGAGATGATCAGCGGAAACACAGCCTCCAGAAGGTCCTCCGATCTGGACTGCTTTAAACTTACGGTCTTTTTCGATTCCATCACATATGTCAAAGACAATTTCACCTAAGCTCAAGCCCATAGGGACCTCGACTAAACCTGTGTTTTTAACCTTACCCACAACAGAGAATACTTTGGTCCCTTTACTGGTGCCTGTTCCTATAGAGGAAAACCATTTGGATCCTCGAGTGATTATGGGAGGAACATTGGACCAAGTCTCGACGTTATTTATGTTGGTGGGCTTTCCCCAGAGTCCTTTTTGAGCAGGATAAGGTGGACGGGGTCGCGGTTCACCTAGGCGGCCTTCAACTGAAGCCAACAGAGCGGTTTCTTCTCCACACACAAATGCGCCGGCGCCTCTGACCACATTGACGTCAAAATTAAATCCTGTGTCCAGGATATTTTCTCCTAAAAGCCCATAATCTCGAGCTTGATCAATAGCAATCCGGATCCTTTTTAGAGCTAAGGGATATTCGTTTCGGATGTAGATATATCCTTGCTTGGCTCCCATGGCTCTAGCCCCTATCAGCATCCCTTCGAGGATGGAATGGGGATCAGCTTCCACCAGACTTCGATCCATGTAGGCTCCGGGGTCGCCTTCGTCTGCGTTGCAAACAATATACTTTTCTCCGTTGGAACTGTTTGCGTTATGAACAAATTCCCATTTCATACCTGTTGGGAATCCAGCTCCTCCTCTTCCACGAAGTCCGGAATTTTTGATTTCGGTTATGATCTGTTCAGGCTTCATCTCTGTTAATGCCTTGGCGAGGGCACTGTAGCCATCATTGGCTATATAGTCATCGATATTTTCTGGATCAATAATGCCCCGGTTTCTAAGGGCTATGAGCACTTGTTTTTTAAAGAAATTGATGTCACTGAGTACAGGTATGGGTGATTTTTCTTTAGGAGGCGTGTACATCAGTTTTTCTACCGGACGTCCTTTTAGAAAATGCTCTTCGGCAAGAGAGGGAATGTCCTCCACTTCAAGTTTTTGATAAAAAATATTTCCTGGCTGCACCACAAGCAAAGGGCCTCTTTCACAAAATCCATTACAGCCTGTAGTGACAACAAGGATTTCATTCTCAAGCCCATGTTTTTTTATTTCTCTTTCCAGGGCTTCTTTGATTTTAAAAGAGTTATTTGAGACACAGGCTGTTCCTGCACATACCATAAGGTGCATGCGGTAAGTTTTTTCTTTTTCCATTATTTCCCGCTCCTTTTATGCATCTGTTTTTTCGCTTCCTTTTCCCAGGGCGTATTCCTTCACAACATTTCCACCCATTACATGTTTTTGGAAGATTTCTTTTACCTTTTTTTCATTCAGATCTATGTATTTAACCGGTGCCTGATCTAAGACTTCAATGGTTGCCATGGGTTCTTTGCTGCAGAGTCCCGCACATCCTGAGTTGGTTAGAAGGACGTCTGAGGATTCGTGTTTTTCGATTTCATTGATGAAGGCATTCATTATCTCACGGGCTCCGGCAGCAATGCCGCAAGTTCCCATGTGTACGGTAACTTTAACTTTATAATCTCCTCCTTCACGTAGTTTTGAGGTTCTTTTCTTTTTCTCTTTGATCTTTTGTAGGTCTTTAATGTTTAACTTTGGCATTTGTATTCTCCATTATTTGTATTTATCTAAAATAGACATCACTTTGTCTTCCGATAGTTTGCCGTGGACATCCTCCCCCACCACCATAACAGGAGCTAGACCACAGCAGCCCAAGCACCGGACCTCATCCAAACTAAATCTGAGATCTTCTGTGGTTTCACCCCTTTTAATTCCCAGTTCTCTTTCCACTTTATTCATAATCCGGGCACCTCCTCTCACATGGCAGGCTGTTCCCAGACATATGTTGATTTGATATTTCCCTCTAGGCGTCAGACTAAAAGCGGTGTAGAAAGTGGCCACACTGAGCAGTCTGGATAGAGGAATATTGAATTCTTTAGAGATTTTAATTATGACTTCTCTAGGAAGATAATTGTACTCTTCTTGAATATCTTGAAGGATAGCCACAGTGGCATTAGGATTATCTTTGTATTTTTCGATGATCCCGGTTAATTTGTCTTCATTAATTGCGTCTTTCATTCTTGCCTCCCAATAGAATCGATTCCTTTTTTTATTTTTGATTTGATGATGCGAAGAACTTCCGGCGAGTTAATTCGGATGCCGTTTAGCTGCGATTTTATTTTTTTGGTGTCAAGTATATATTTTTTTCCGTTAAATTTGTGTATATAGACTAAATTGACCTCAGGATGACCTGATATGATGGAGATAAGGGTTGAAGCCATATCTCCTATGGGTTTGTTATCTATATGACTTGTTTGGAATACAGCTTTTAAATGAGTTCCTTTTCCAGGCTTTGATTTTATGGAAAAAGTTCCATTGGCTGCTTTGGCTGCTTCTGAGAGGAGAGAAAGACCCAGTCCCACAGTGCGTGTGTTTTTGGTGGTGAAAAATGGATCCAGGGCTCTGTTAAGAGTCTTTTTATTCATTCCCTCTCCATCATCTAAGATTTCCAATGTGGTCTTGTCATTTTTGGTGTTTTCATTGAATTTTATCTTTATGTTTTTAGCCTTTGCTTTGATTGAATTCTCAGCAATATCTAAAATATGTAAAGAGATATCTTCCATTTTATTTCATCAATTAATTACTTTTCTTCCTCCTTGATTGAGGAAAGCTTTTTTTATTTCTTGGATGCTTGTTTTTTCTATATAGAAGAATGTGTAACACTGACCGATGTCCTTAAGGTAATGGGCGTCAGAAAAGCATACCAGAGGCAGCCCTGGTTTATATCTTTTTTTGGCTTCAGCTATCGAAAGCAAAGGGGAGACTTCAAGAGCATCGAGTTTGAGCGTGTCCGGGATAAATCCCAGCTGGCTTATGATACTGAAAGCCTGGCGGTCTATATGTGAAGCGATAGCCAGTCCCTCTAAGGAATGAATGAGTTCAATGACTTCTTCAAG
>JAWLEN010000174.1:0-3439 GCA_041686095.1 Candidatus Aminicenantota bacterium | reverse complement strand
AAGTTTCTTTAAAGCCCAAAAAACAGATTGCTCGGTGAGCTGTTTCAGGGAGGAAGCCTTAGGAAAGAGGCTTCGGGCATCTGTTCCCGGAAGCCAGGAAAAATCTGATGGGGAGATCTCCCGGGTACCGTAGATGAGATTCTCAAAAGGGATTTTCTTAAAAAGGCGAGCCCACATCTGAGCTTCCCACTGCTCCGGAACAAATTCCCATGAAGGACCTGTGATCAGTCTTTCGAACTGGTCAGCGCCTTTTTCTCCCAATAACTTCAGCATCTTTTTATAAAGAGGACTTCCTATAGGATCTGTATCTGTGTGATGGGAAGCCAGCACACAAAAGCCCGAATCTTTGAGAATGGATGAGCACACCACTGCTGCTTTGGCTGTCTGGTAATGATTGATCCCCACATATCCGGAGTGGCTGACCACCAAGTCATATTTTTTTTGAACCGGGATGGAAGCATATTGATTGAGTTTTTCAACAGCCCTGAGATGGGCTTTTACTAAATCTCCGGCAAAGACTCCGGTCAACCGGTACTGGGAATCCAGAGTGACATTAACGATCATGTCACATCCTGCGATTTGAGCCACCTTAAGCGCTTCTTCATGAACCGGATTTCCCTGAAGCACCAGGTCTCTGGCCTTGGGGTGGGCGAGAATAGGACCGCTGTGAAGAAGATAGGTGGAGTCTTCGGAAATCAGGCCCGGACAGATGGCTTTCCGGCCACCTGAGACTCCGGCCATAAAATGGCTTTCCACCAGACCCGTGCAGATTTTTATATCACTCTGGACATAAAATCGATTGATGTGGATCTGGCCCCCAAATTCGGTTTGACCCACATAGATAAGCTCATCTTTGTTTCGGGAGTCATGATTGATGATGCGGACACCTGCTTTAAATATCCGTGGATCCAGGAAATCTTTGAGTTCTTTTTCACTCATGCTCCGGTGCACTCCTGTGGCCACAAGAACGAGTATTTGGGAAGAGGGGAGACCGGCCTCTATGATTTGCTGGATAAGAGGAAACAAAATTCCTTGTTTTCCTCTGTAGGGAACCGGCCTGGTGATGTCAGATATAACCACCGCGGCTTGGGCACGGGGATTGAGATGAAGCTTTTCTTGAATAAGGTTTTTAATTGAAGGAGAGCCAATAGGGTGTGTGAGAGCTTGGTGAATTTTTTCTTCAGGATTTTTAAGAAGAGAAACTTTTCCCATTTTAAGAATATCAGCCTCTCCGGGCACTTTAAAAGAAAAGCTTGTTTTTCCCAGGTTGAAATGGACATGTTTCATGACCCAAATAATATAAAATCTGCGCATAAATTCCAATTAATGCGTGAAATTATCCAAATTTTGTATAAAATAAATACCAGGCTGAATGAACTCAGAGCACAATAGTTTATGAAAAAGAATAGTAAGAATATCGGTTTGCTAGGAAGCATCACTCACGATGTGATCACGCTGCCTTCGGGAAAAATCTTCAAGGGATTGGGAGGGATTCTTTATCCCGCTTCTGTGCTGTGTGGATTGGATAAGAATGTCACTCTCATGACACATCTGGCAGAGGAGCTGGTCCCTTCGGTGCTCAGCGTATTAAAGGGTTGGTCTACTATAAACTTCAATGGGGTTAAGAGGGTGCCGGGCCCTGGAAACAGAGTTAAACTCTATTATTCTGAACAAGAGGAGAGGCAGGAGATTATGGAATCAGTGGGTCCACCTTTAGAGGCCGAGAAGATTCTCAATAAGCTTCCGGACATTAATTTTTTAGTTTTACTGATGATTTCCGGTATGGACATCACGCTCAGAGACTGGAATAAGGTAAAGGAAAAAGCCGCATGTCCCTTATGGATGGATATACATTCGCTGGCGCTTTCTCCGGAAGTGGGTGAGTTCAGAAAATATTCTCCCATTACCAACTGGCGCGACTGGGTTAGGGGAGTGGATTATGTGCAGGCAAACAGAAAAGAGGCCGCTTCTATGATGGGTTGTCATGATAAGAACCCGAGCGAAGAGGAATTTTCTATTTTTGGAGAATCAGTCCTGAAACAAGGGGTCAGGGCTTTTTTCATCACCCTGGGTAAGGACGGGCTTTTAGTAGTTACTCCTCAAGGAGCCAAAAAGATGAAGCCTGAAGGATCGAATAAAGTGGTGGATACTACAGGATGCGGAGATGTTTTTTGCGGGGCAGCGGTTTCTCAATTGCTGGAAGGAAAAGATATCATGGATGCGGTTGGATTCGGTCTTGAATTAGCCACAAGAGCTGTAGAAAGATCAGGAATAAGAGAGACCTTTGAAATGACACAAGAATTTAAGAGAGGTTCACATGAGGAATAAAAATCATATAAAAAACATGCTTTTTTTATCTTTTTTGATTTTCGTTTTATTATTCATTTCAAGCTGTGCTCGAGAAGCCTTAAAGCCCAGCCTGACCATGACTTCTTCAGGGGCTAGATGGGTCCATAAAACCTTAAACCAAATGACTTTAGAGGAAAAAATCGCACAGATGATAAGCTGCCGGTTTTCTGGACATTTCTACAACCTGGAAAGCCCGGCTGTCCGGAGATTAGAGACACTGGTCCGGGAGCAAAAAATAGGGGGATTGATCATTTTTGGAGGAGAAGCTTTTGAGGCCGCTTATTTAATAAACAGGATTCAGGAAAAATCAGATACACCCCTTTTAATCGCTTCTGACCTTGAAAGAGGATTGGGAAATCAAATAGAGGGAGCCACTCTATTCCCACCCTTAATGTCTGTTGGTGCTGCAGGCTCTGAGGAGATTGCTTATGAAATGGGTCGGGTCACAGCCCGGGAAGCCAGAGCTTTGGGCATACACATCACCTATGCGCCGGTTGTGGATGTGAACAGCAATCCTCAAAATCCCATTATAAACACCCGTTCTCTGGGAGAAGACCCGGAACAGGTCAGCCGCTTAGCCGTTGCCTTTATCAAAGGATGTCAGGAAAACGGACTTATTGCCACAGCCAAGCATTTCCCGGGACACGGGGATACTGACGTGGATTCACACACAGAGCTTCCCTTAGTGAATGCAGATGCTGATAGGATAAACAGTGTTGAATTGGTTCCTTTTAAAAAAGCGATTGAATCCGGAGTACAGTCTATAATGACTGCTCATATTCATATTCCCGCCCTGGATCCAACTCCTGACCTCCCAGCCACTCTGTCTCCTGTTATCATCACAGAGATTCTCAGAAAAAAAATGGGCTTTAACGGGCTTATTGTCACAGATGCTTTGGAAATGGGGGGAGTCACCACACTTTTCTCTCCTGAAGAGGCAGCCATAAAAGCAGTACAAGCGGGAGTGGACTGTCTTCTTTTACCCCTTGAGACAGAAAAAGTCATCAAAGCACTGGCCCAAGAAGTTCGGTCAGGGGGAATCAGTGAGGCAAGGATCGATGAGTCTGTAAGAAGGATTTTAAGAGCCAAG
>JAWLEN010000060.1:0-15151 GCA_041686095.1 Candidatus Aminicenantota bacterium | reverse complement strand
TGGTCTTGCCGTGGTCTACGTGCCCTATCGTCCCTATGTTTAAATGCGGCTTCTTCCTCTCAAACTTTGCCTTCGCCATTGATTTACCTCCTAGTCTTCCTTGTTATTAAAATTCATTTTATAGACTAATAAGATATCTTTCCTTCTACTCTTGCCACAATTTTTTCCATAACTGAAGGAACTGTGGGTTTGTATTCAGAAAACTCCATAGTGAACAGCCCTCTGCCCTGAGTCATAGTCCGGAGCTCAGTGGCATAACCAAACATTTCTGACATAGGGACAAAGGCTCGCACGGTCTGAGTTCCTCCACTGGAATCCATGCTCGCAATTTTAGCTCTCCTTGAATTAAGGTCACCCACCACATCTCCTAAATATTCCTCAGGGGTGAGAACTTCAAGGCTCATTATTGGCTCTAGCAGGGTGGGCTTTGCCTTTTTTGCCGCTTCTTTAAAAGCCAAGGATCCGGCTATCTTAAAAGCGATGAAAGTCGAATCTTCCTGATGAAATGATCCATCAATTAAAGCAGCCTTGATATTAGCCATAGAAAAACCAGCCAGGACTCCAGCCTCCATAGCTTCTTTTATTCCATCTTCAATAGGAGGGATAAATTCTTTGGGAATCAATCCTCCTTTAGTTTCATTTGCAAACTCAAAATCCTTCCCTTCCTCAGAAGGCTCTATTCTTAATTTACAGTGACCATACTGTCCTCTTCCCCCGCTTTGTCTGATGTATTTTCCTTCTCCCTCTGCTTCCTGGGTAATGGTTTCTTTATAGGCTACCTGAGGATTCCCTAGATTGGCTCTCACTCCGAATTCTCTTGCCATGCGTTCCATTAGAATCTCAAGGTGCAGCTCTCCCATTCCATACACTAATGTCTGTCCTGTCATGGGATCTTTTTTTATCTTAAAAGTGGGATCTTCTTTAGCTAGCTTATTTAAAGATTCGCTTAATTTTAGATGCTCGCTCTGGGATTTTGGTTCAATAAAAGCGGAAACAACTGGCTCAGGAAACTCTATAGAAGAGAATAAAATAGGCCTGTTTCTGACACTTAATGTGTCTCCTGTTGAGATTGCTTTTGTGGAAGTCAAAGCAGCAATGTCTCCTGTAAAGACCTCTTTAATATCTTTCCTTTTATTGGAATGCATCTCTAACAAGCGGTTGACCCTCTCTTCTTCCTCTCTAGTACAATTATAAATAGATGTTCCCACTTTAGTCTTCCCGGAATACACACGGAAAAATGCCAGCATCCCTGCATAAGGATCATTCATGACTTTAAAAACAAAAGCAGAAAAAGGTTCATCATCTAAAGGTTTTCTCTGCTCTACAGCTTTAGTTTTTGGATGATAACCCGTTACTGGGGGAACATCCGCAGGAGAAGGCAGATAATCGACCACCGCATCTAATATAGGATGCACTCCCTTGTTTTTAAATGAAGAACCAAAGAGAACAGGAATGATCTCAAGAGATAGAGTTCCTTTTCTTATGGCTTTGACAATTTCAGATGGAGAAACATCTCGTCCTTCTAGATATTTCTCCATGATAGAATCATCTATATCGCTTAATTTCTCAAGCATATCCATCCTTTTCTTCTCTGCTTCTTCTTTATATTCCTGTGGAATCTCTCTCACTTTATATTTTACGCCGAGAAGGTCATCGCCGTAATTAATCTCTTTCATATTGATTAAATCAATAACTCCCTGAAAATCCTCTTCTCTGCCTACAGTCATCTGAACTTCCAGAGTTTCTATGTTGAATCTTTCTTTCATCTGCTCGATCGCTCTTTCAGGGTTTACTCCAACTCTATCCATTTTATTTATATAGACTATCCTGGGAATTTTATAACGATCCCCCTGCCTCCATACTGTTTCTGACTGAGCTTCCACTCCACCTACTCCACAAAGAATGATGATAGCTCCATCCAGTACTCTTAGAGACCGCTCAACCTCTACTGTGAAATCAACGTGGCCAGGAGTATCAATAATATTAATTTTACAATTTCTCCATCTGCAGGCGGTTGCCGCAGAGGTAATTGTTATCCCGCGCTCCTGCTCCTGAGCCATCCAGTCCATGACGGCTGTTCCTTCATCAACCTCTCCCATCTTATGGGTAATGCCGGTATAAAACAGGATGCGCTCTGTAGTGGTAGTCTTCCCCGCATCGATATGGGCCATGATCCCAATATTTCTGACTTTCTCTATTGGATCTCTTCTCTTCAAATTTGAACTCCATCTTACCTTTCTTAAATCCCTAATAAATGCGAATTAGACTACCATTTATAATGAGCAAAAGCCCTATTAGCCTTTGCCATTCGGTGGGTATCTTCTCTTTTTTTGATGGCTCCACCTTTATTGTCAGCAGCTTCCATGATCTCACCAGCCAGTTTATCAACCATATTCTTCCCGGGTCTTTGTTTCGAAAAATTCAGAAGCCACCTTACTGCTAATGAAAGGCCTCTTTTCTCTTCCACTTCCACTGGAACTTGATACGTTGCTCCACCGACTCTTCTTGATTTTGTCTCTAAAAGAGGCTTTATATTGTTAATTGCTTTTTCATAAACTTTTAATGGATCTTCTTTTTTGCTCTTCTTTATCTTTTCCATGGATTCATAAACGATCCGCGCTGCAGTACTTTTCTTTCCGTCTCTCATAACTCCATTGGTCAGCTGAGACACAAGGGTACTGTTATAGAAATAATCCGGATACCTTTCTCTTTTTTTAACTTTGCCTTTTCTCGGCATCTTTCTCTCCTCTATCCACTCACTTTCTTTTGTTTAGGTTGCTTAGCTCCATATTTTGAACGTCCCTGTGCTCTGTCCTGCACACCTTCGCAGTCAAGGGCTCCTCGAATCACATGATAGCGGACTCCTGGGAGATCCTTAACTCGCCCTCCTCTTATGACAACAATAGAGTGTTCCTGCAAGTCATGCCCGATCCCCGGAATATATCCGGTAACTTCTTTGTTGTTGGTCAACCTAATTCTTGCGACTTTCCTCATGGCAGAGTTGGGCTTCTTAGGAGTGGTGGTAAAAACTCTAGTGCAAACGCCTCTTTTCTGGGGACATTTATCTAGAGCCGGAGATTTAGTTTTACTTTTCTTGCTCTTTCGTCCTTTTCTTACTAGCTGGTTAACAGTCGGCAATAGATTGCTCCTTTTTTTATAATTATTATGTTGTCACTAAATTCGGCTAAAATCCGCTAAAATGAATGTTCGGATGATAGCAAACCTAGTCTGTTATGTCAAGGTTTTAAAAATATTTAGAAAGATTTTTAATCTCTGATTTGAAGGTCGACTTCTTCTTCCTTTTTTTCTTCTTTTTCTTCAGCCAATTCAACGCGCTGATGAGCTTTATAACCAGTACCTGCAGGAATCAATCTTCCCATAATTATATTTTCTTTAAGCCGGCGCAAATGGTCTATTTTTCCATAAAGGCTGGCTTCTGTTAAAACCCGGGTTGTTTCCTGGAAAGATGCGGCGGCAATAAAACTGGCTGTGCTTAAAGCGCTTTTGGTTATCCCGAGGAGTAAGGGCCTTGCCTTAGCCGGTTTGCCGCCTTTTTCTATGACCTTGCGATTCTGTTCCTGAAAAATAAACTTATCAACTTTCTCGTCCACAATGAAATCTGTGTCCCCGACTTCTTCCACTTTCACCCATCTCAACATCTGTCTTATGACTACTTCCATATGCTTATCATTAATAGCGACTCCCTGAAGTCTGTAAACTCCTTGAACTTCTCTCAACAAATATTCCGCAAGTTCTTTCTCTCCCAAAACACGCAAAATATCGTGAGGATTCACAGGGCCATCCATTAATGGTGTCCCTGCTTTGACTCTCTCTTTTTCTCCCACGATCACATGGGCTTCTTTGGGGATAAAATACTCTTTCTCGCCACCCCGTTCATTTTCAACAACAATCTTTCTGTTTCCCCTGACTAAGCCACCGTAACTAACCACTCCATCTATTTCCGATATAGTGGCCGGAGACTTGGGCCTTCTCGCTTCAAAAAGCTCCTCGGCTCTTGGCAAGCCTCCCGTGATATCTTTAGTCCGGGTCGCTTCTCTTGGTATCTTAGCCAGCACATCCCCAGCAAATATCTTGTCATTATCCTTAATTTCAAGGTTAGCCCCTGAAGGCAGAAAATATTTCTTCAATAATACGGGCCGGCCTTTATCATCTTTCTTCTTTTTATCGAGCACCATGATCTGAGGCTGCATCTTGTCATCTTTAGGATCTGTGATGACTTGGGTGATCAATCCAATAAACTCATCCTGAATTTCTTCCATGGTTATTCCTAAAACCACATCATGGAAATGCACTCGACCTGTTTCCTCACTTATAATGTAAGTATTAAAGGGATCCCATTCAGCAAACTGCTGCCTTTCTTTAACTTCTTCTCCGTCTTTAATAAAAACCTGAGCCCCATAAGGAACTTGATAATGCTCTATTTCACGACCTCTATGGTCCAGAACAGCGATCCGTGCGTTTCGGTTGACTACAATGATCTTTCCTTCTTTATTGATGACATAGTTAAGATTATCAAACTTAATAACTCCGTCATTTTTGGCCTCGAGTCTCGATTTTTCTGCTCCTCCCATTGCGATTCCGCCAACATGAAATGTTCTCATGGTCAACTGAGTACCTGGTTCTCCAATAGACTGGGCAGCTTGGACTCCTGCGGCTTCTCCCAGTTCCACCATTTCGCCTGTTGCCATATCACGACCGTAACAAAGTTGGCAAACGCCTCTTTTTGACTCACAGGTTAAAACAGAACGAATTTTAATCTTCTCAATCCCCACGCTTTCCAGGCTCTGGGCAACATTTTCGGTTATTTCCTCATTAACATCAATAATCACCTCATTGGAATCCGGATGAGTCACTTTTTCTAAAGAAGTTCTTCCCACTATTCGATCCACAAAAGGTTCTATAAGTTCTCCATTCTCGACAATGGCTGAAACTTGAACTCCTTTTAGAGTTCCACAATCATGCTCGTCAACAACCATTTCCTGCGAAACATCGACCAGTTTTCTGGTTAAATAGCCTGAATTGGCTGTCTTTAGAGCTGTATCAGCTAATCCTTTCCGTGCTCCATGGGTAGAAATGAAATACTGCAGAACATTCAAACCTTCTCTTAAATTAGAAATAATGGGGGTCTCTATGATTTCCCCGGAAGGCTTGCTCATAAGACCGCGCATCCCAGCAAGCTGCCTGATCTGCTGCTTATTACCCCGTGAACCTGAATCAGCCATCACAAACAATGGATTCAATTTATTGCTCTCAAAGCTGATTCTCTGCATATCTTCAATCATCACCTGTGAAACTTTATCTGTCACCGAGCCCCAGACACCAACCACTCGGTTGAACCTTTCTCTAGCTGAAATAATTCCTTCCTGATAAAGGCTTTCAATTTTCTGCACTTCTTTTTGAGCATTCCCCACTAATTTGGACTTTTCCGGAGGAGTAACAAAGTCGTTTATCCCTAATGAAAATCCAGCGCTGCTGGCATACTTAAATCCAATCTCTTTCAAGTCATCTAAAACTCTAACGGTGGCTGTCCGTCCCAGCTTAAGATAATTATAATAGACTAGGTTCTCCAGTCCCTTCTTCTTTAATTTTCCGTTTACAAATGGAATTTCGTCAGGGAATATATCGTTAAATATAATACGACCCGGAGTGGTCTCTATGAGTTCGTTGTTAACTTTTTTCACAGGGCAAGTCAGCACATCTTGATCGTCATAATAAGTGGATAGGTTCATAAAAAGACCTTTCAACCTCACATGGATATGAGCATGAAGGTCGATTTTTTTATTTTCAAATGCAATCAGGGCTTCTTCTTTGGATGAAAAAATTCTGCCTTCTCCCTTTTGTTCCTTTTGGAGAAGAGTTAAATAATAACAACCCAGAACCATATCTTGACTGGGAATGGCTAAAGGTCGACCATTGGCCGGAGATAAAATATTTTGGGTTGAAAGCATCAAATTCTGTGCTTCCACCTGAGCTTCCACAGACAGTGGCACATGGACAGCCATTTGATCTCCATCAAAATCAGCATTAAAAGCCGCACAAACCAGCGGATGTATCTGGATAGCCTTTCCTTCCACTAGGATAGGCTGGAACGCTTGAATTCCAAGCCGGTGAAGAGTGGGAGCCCGGTTAAGAAGAATGGGGTGTTCTTCAACCACTTCTTCCAGATAATCCCACACCTCAGGCTTTTCCTGTTCATGCCATTCCCTAGCGACTTTGACACTGGGAACTAGGCCTTCTTTTTCTAATTTATGAAAAATGAACGGTTTGAACAGCTCCAAAGCCATTTTTTTGGGCAGTCCGCACTGATGAAGTTTCAGTTCTGGACCCACCACAATGACTGACCGTCCTGAATAATCAACCCGTTTTCCAAGAAGATTTTGTCTAAACCGGCCCTGCTTGCCGCGCAAAGATTCACTCAAAGACTTCAAAGGTCTCCTGTTGGGTCCCAGATGAACTCGACCTCTTCGTCCGTTATCAAACAACGCATCCACAGATTCCTGCAACATTCTTTTTTCATTTCTGATGATCAATTCGGGAGCTCTGAGTTCTATCAGTTTTTTCAACCGGTTGTTCCTATTGATCACCCTTCGGTACAGGTCATTAAGATCAGAAGTGGCAAACCGGCCTCCGTCAAGCCTGACCAGAGGCCTTAAATCAGGCGGAATAACCGGGATCACATCAAGAATCATCCATTCAGGTCTGTTGCCAGAATCTTTCAAAGCTTTAAACACCCTTAAGCGCTTAGCGGCTCTAAGCCTTCGCTGCTTTGAAGTCTCAGTTTTCATCTTTTTCCTTAAATAGCTGCTTTCTTTATCAATGTCGGTTTTTTCCAGCAAAATCTTAATCGCCTCAGCTCCAATAGAAGCGTTAAATCCATCTCCATATTTTGACTGTGCTTCCTTGTATTCATCTTCAGTAAGGATCTGTCTTTCCTTGAGAGGCGTCTCTCCCGGATCAATCACTATATAGGATTCAAAATAGAGTACTTTTTCCAGATCTTTTATTTTCAAATCAAGGAGCAGGCCTATGCGGCTGGGCAAACTCTTAGAAAACCAAATATGAGCCACAGGAGAAGCGAGTTTTATATGACCCATTCGCTCCCGTCTTACACTAGAGCGAGTCACCTCAACACCGCATCTCTCACATATGATTCCTCTGTATTTCATGCGCTTGTATTTCCCGCAAAGACATTCATAATCATTTATTGGCCCGAATATCTTAGCGCAAAACAGCCCGTCTTTTTCCGGCTTAAACGTCCTGTAGTTAATGGTCTCAGGTTTGGTCACTTCTCCCCAAGACCAGCTTAGAATCTTTTCTGGGGAAGCAATACTTATTCTCACTTGATCAAAATCTACTTTAGGTTTTCCTCCCATAGAATGCCTTGTTTCCATTATTTCTCTCCTTTAAGGATTTTCGGAACATCAATTCCCCAGGGAAGGACTTCCTCTTCTTCTATTTTTTCCAATTCAATGTTTAAACACAGACTCTGAAGCTCTCTAATGAGAACATTGACTGACTCAGGCAGCCCGGGTTTAAAATCAAGATCTCCTTTAACAATAGCCTCATAGATTTTGGCTCTTCCTTCCACATCATCTGACTTGGCAGTCAGCAATTCCTGAAGTGTAAAAGCAGCTCCATAAGCTTCCAATGCCCACACTTCCATTTCTCCAAACCGCTGACCTCCAAATTGGGCTTTTCCTCCCAAAGGCTGCTGAGTGATCAGAGAATAAGGTCCGGTGGAACGGGCATGTATTTTATCCTCAACTAAATGATAGAGCTTCATTATGTACATATTTCCCACAGTCACTTCACTGTCCAGTAATTCTCCCGTAATCCCGTCATATAAAGGATACTTGCCGTTTTCTGGAAGACCTGCCTTTTTTAAAAGCTCTTTAATTTCCTTTTCAGATATTCCATCAAATACCGGAGTTGACACCCATATCCCCAACTCAGAAGCAGCTAATCCAAGATGTGTTTCTAAAATTTGTCCCACATTCATCCTAGAAGGAACTCCAAGAGGATTCAATATCACCTCAACGGTTCTTCCATCCGGCAGATGAGGCATATCTTCTTCAGGTACGATCCTTGCAATGATTCCTTTATTTCCATGCCTTCCTGAGACCTTATCACCTACAGAAAGCTTCCTTTTCATGGCTATATAGACTTTTATGGTTTGTATCACTCCGGGCGAAAGCTCATCTCCTTTTTTCAAGGCCTCACATTTTTCCTTGAATACTGACTTTAAGGCTTCTATCTGGCGATTTACTTTCTTTTTGGCATCAGAAATTTTTTCCTTAGCTTTTTCTTTAACCTTTATCTTGGATAAATCCTCGAGAGTGAGCTTCTTTAATGCCGAGGCAGGTACTTTGTTCCCCTTTTTTATATTGATCTTGCCTATTTTAACTCCCTTTTGAACCGCCTCTCCTTTGAGGATAGCCTTTATCTTACGAAGCTTCTCAGTGTTTAATATTTTGATCTCATCTTCCAGGTTCCTTTTCATCATCTCGATTTCTTCTTTTTCAATCACTTTGGCTCTGGGCCCTTTCTCTATTCCTCGTCTGGAAAATATCTTAACATCAATAATTGTTCCTTCTATTCCTGGAGAGCAGTACAATGAGGCATCTTTCACATCCAGAGCTTTTTCCCCAAAAATAGCTTTAAGCAGCTTTTCTTCTGGGGACAGCTGGGTCTCTCCTTTGGGGGCTACCTTTCCCACTAAAATATCTCCGGGTTTGACTTTGGCTCCTATTCTCACAATTCCATTTTCATCAAGATTTCTGAGTACTTTTTCCGGGACATTGGGAATATCTTTGGTAATCTCTTCAGGACCCAACTTTGTATCGCGAGCATCTATAGTTTCTTCGGCAATATGCAATGAGGTAAATATATCTTCTTTTATCAATCTTTCACTGACGATAATGGCATCTTCAAAATTATATCCTCTCCAAGGGATGAAAGCGCAAAGAACATTTCTTCCTAAGGCTAATTCTCCTTTATCTGTACACGAACTATCAGCCAGTATCTGACCTGATACAACTCGGTCCCCTTTTCTCACTATAGGACGGTGGTTCAGGCAAGTATTCTGATTGGTTCGTAAACTTTTTGTCAATAAATAAAGATCTGTCCCCACATCATAAGTTTTTCCATTCGAGGGCTCATCAATACGAACTAAGATTCTTTCGCTGTCTACAAACTCAACCACTCCAGAGCGCTGGCATGTCACCACATCCCCAGAGCCTTTAGCAATAAGATGTTCGATTCCTGTTCCGACTCGGGGCGCCTCTGGTTTGAGTAATGGAACGGCCTGTCTTTGCATATTAGATCCCATTAAGGCACGGTTGGCATCATCATGTTCAAGAAAAGGAATCAACGAGGTAGAAAGTGAGACCAGCTGTTTAGGGGAAACATCAATATAATCAACCTGTTCTTTTGGAACCATTTTATATTCCCCTCTCTGCCTGATATTGATAAGGTCCCTTTTCAGATTTCCTTTTTCATCAATGGGAGAGTTTGCCTGGGCAATGGTATAATTTTCTTCTTCCCACGCTGTTAGATAAAAACAGTAGGGTTCATATACTGGCAGATTTTTCTTTTTGTCTTTTTTTAGTT
The DNA here is from genome assembly GCA_041686095.1 of Candidatus Aminicenantota bacterium. Classification (GTDB taxonomy): domain Bacteria; phylum Acidobacteriota; class Aminicenantia; order Aminicenantales; family Aminicenantaceae; genus WJMT01. The sequence continues at coordinate 5,521 of JAWLEN010000060.1, read as the reverse complement.
TATTAATCTCTTTTTTTAGTTCTTCCTCTTCCACCGTATCCCCAATCTTGTAACCACTGTCTCCAGGATGGACAATTTTAAAATAGTCAAGAACTTTTCCATCCTTAACCTTTCTATATGGGGTTTCAATGAAACCGAATTCATTGACTCGAGCATAACAGCTGAGAGACGAGATAAGTCCGATATTAGGTCCTTCTGGGGTTTCAATGGGACATATTCTTCCATAGTGAGAAGATTGGATATCTCGGACCTCAAATCCGGCGCGCTCCCTGCTCAATCCACCGGGTCCTAAAGCACTCAATCGACGCTTATGGGTCACTTCTGCTAGACTGTTTATCTGATCCATGAACTGAGATAATTGAGAGCTGCCAAAAAACTCTTTCAAGGCAGCGATAACCGGTTTTGAATTGATGAGATCCTGGGGCATTGACGAAGCCAAATCTGTGGCCACTGTCATCTTCTCTCTAATGGTCCTTTCCATACGAGTTAAGCCGATACGGAACGCATTCTCTACCAATTCTCCTACTGAACGAACACGGCGATTCCCCAAATGGTCAATATTATCAACCTCTCCTTCTCCCATGCGGAGTCTGAGTAAGTATTTGATGACTTCTACAAAATCCATGGGAGATAAAGTCTTATCGTCTAGAGGCCGGTCAAGACCTAGTTTGATGTTCATTTTAAGCCGGCCGATACGAGAAAAATTATATTTCTGAGGATTAAAGAAAAGATTATGAAAGAGATTTTGAGTGCTTTCCATAGTGTGCGGCTCGCCCGGCCTTAATTTTTTATAAATTTCGCCCAGAGCCTGATTAGTATCCTTCTTCTTGTCCTTTTTAAGTGTGTTCGATATGATTTTTCCAATTTTATCCTTGGTGGGGAAAAAAACTTCAAAGGGCTTTCCGATTTCCGTGAGCTTTTCAAGCTGAGAATCACCAATCTCTTCATTAGATTTGATCGCATCAGGAACTGTGCTTATGAAATAAGCTCCTTTCAACTGGGTTTTTGAAACCGGAATTTCGTTTATATTGTGGCTTTTCAGCTTCTGATATAAATCTTTGGTTAGTTTCTTTTTTGCTGGTGCAATGACTTTTTTGGTTTTAGAATCTGGATCTAAAACATCCTTGGCTAAAGTCTTTCCTACAAGATCTTCGGTTAGTTCCCAGAACAAATCACCATTTTTCGGAATAATCTTATAGCTCTTATAAAAAATTCTTAGCAACTCTTCATCAGAGCCAAATCCAAGGGCTCTCAAAAACACACTCGCATGGAATTTTTTCTTTCTGTCCAATCTTGCATAGAGTATGTTGTTCTTGCTGTATTCAAATTCAACCCAGGCTCCTCTATAAGGAATGATCTTGCCCACAAAGAAATCCTTTTTCCTTTTATCAGGCCTGAAGAACACACCTGGAGACCTCTGCAGCTGGCTAACTATAACCCGTTCAATTCCATTAAAAATAAAAGTGCCCTTATCGGTCATCAAAGGAATATCACCAAAATAGGATTCCTGTTCTTTGATATGTTTCAAACGTTTTGCTTTTGTTTCAGGATCCTTTTCCCATGAGATCAAACGAATCTTTAACCGAAGAGGGACACTATAGGTATAACCTTTTTGAAGGCATTCAGTGGCACTGTATTTCATCTTAAGTCTGACTCGATCTCCACAATGTTTACAGATAGGAAGATCGATTTTCCCTGTAGTGCCGCAAAAAGGACAGATCTCTTTGTCGGTCAGCTCTATGTCTGCAGGTAATAAAGTGCCGCAGGCCATACATTTGCGGCGTGAATTCTCAACGCCTTTTAGTTTTCCGCATCTGCATTCCCAGTCGCCAATTGAATAACTAACAAATTCTAACTGGGTGGTTTCCTTAAAATCAGAAATTGGGAAAATATCCTTGAAAGCACCCTGAAGACCAAAGTCTTCTCTTTCTTCAGGCAAAAGATCCATCTGCAAATACTTTGCGTAGGATTCTTTTTGAATAGCCAACATGTCTGGGATAGGAAAAATCCCTTTGATTTTTGAGAAATCAACCCTTTCCCGATAAATATTTTTTGATTCCATATGCATATTTTTCTCTCTCAAAAGAGACTTTTTATATTATTTTGCAATAATATACGATTATTCTAATTCGACAACCGCCCCTACTTCTTCAAATTTTTTCTTCATTTCCTCAGCCTCTTCCTTAGAAACACCTTCTTTGACTGGTTTGGGAGCATTGTCCACCAAGTCTTTGGCCTCTTTTAATCCAAGGCTGGTTACTTCTCTTACTGTTTTGATCACATTTATTTTTTTATCGCCAATCTCTTTCAATACAACATTAAATTCAGTTTTTTCTTCCTCAGCTGGTGCTTCTCCCCCCGCCGAAGCTCCAGCAGCAGCTACGGGGACAGCTGCAGCAGATGCGCTTATATCATATCTCTCTTCAAATTCTTTGATATAATCAGAAAGCTCGAGAACAGTAAGATTGTCCAAATGATTAAAAAATTCTTCTTTAGTCAACTTTGATTTCTCAGTTTTTTTGGTGGTTGCTTTTTTAGTTGTCTCCTTTTTTTTATTAGTCTTAGTAGTAGAACCACTAGATTTTTTGGTCTGTGCTTTAGCCATTTTTACCTCCAACTCTATTTTTTTGATTTTAATTGACTCAACATGCTGCCTAGACTGTTAAGTGGGGCCTGCCAAGTCCTTAAAAATTTCATTAATGGTGCTGCCATTAAATATCCGACTTTTGTCATTAATTGTTTATGTGACCCTAAATTGGCCACTTCTTTAAACCTCTCACCCTCTACAAACTGACCTTCAACAATACCCGCTTTTATACTCAATATTTTATTAGAATCAATAAAGTCATCCAGTATACGGGCTAAGCTTATAGGATTTTCATCAGTGTAAGCTATGGCTGTAGGGCCCCTGAATTTTTCTTTAAATTCTTCAGGTATATCATCTTTCAAAGATTTCAATGCCAACCGATTTTTGATAACTTTTAGGGAACAATTATTCTCTCTCAACTGAGTTCTCAGTTCAATGGATTTAGAAACCGGAATGCCTACATAATCCACCAAAAATAAAGTCTGGTTGTTATTAAAGTCTTCCCGAATTTCCTTTACCATTTTTCCTTTTTTTTCACGGTTCAAACTCATCTGTATCTCCTATTTATCTAGCTCGCCCTCTGAAATCCGTAGAGAAGGCCCCATAGTTGAGGAAATGTATATGCTCTTTATATACTTTCCTTTACTTGAAGCTGGCTTGGCTTGAAGAATTGCCTGTATAAAAGCTTTGATATTATCCCTTAATTTTTTTTCAGAAAATGAAATCTTACCAACAGGCGAATGAATGATAGAAGTCTTATCCACCCTAAATTCAACCTTGCCTCTCTTTATCTCATCCACTGCTTTTTTTATATCAAAAGTAACAGTTCCAGATTTAGGATTAGGCATCAATCCTTTTGGACCCAGCACTCTGCCCAGCTTTCCCACTCCTTTCATCATATCAGGAGTGGACACCATCACATCAAAATCGATCCATCCTTTGGATATCTTCTCTATAAGATCTTCTCCCCCTACATAATCCGCTCCTGCCTCTTCTGCCTCCTTGATTTTCTCTCCAGAGGCAATCACACACACTTTTTGGCTCTTACCAGTTCCATGAGGAAGGACAAGTGTCCCTCGTACCATTTGATCAGAATGTTTAGGATTCACTCCTAGAGTCATTGAAATATCTACAGACTCATCAAAATTCACATAACTGGATTCTTTAACCAGACTGACAGCTTCGTCTAGAGGATATTCCTCTTTTTTTATCAGTTCTTTTGATTTTATGTATTTCTTGCCTCTCTTAGCCACTTATGATCTCCAATCCCATGTTTTTTGCAGTCCCTTCAATAATTTTGACTGCAGCATCTATGTTGTATGCGTTTAAATCAGCCATTTTTTGTTTAGCAATCTCCTCTAACTGAGCTCTGGTTACCTTGCCCACTTTCTCTTTGTTCGGCTCGCCTGAACCCTTAGCGATTCCAGCTGCTTTTTTTAACAGGAAAGCTGCCGGAGGAGACTTAACAATAAAACTAAAACTTCTGTCTTTATAAACAGAAATAACCACAGGAACAATAGAACCTGGCTCCATTTTTCCTGTTTGTTCATTAAATTTGCGCACAAAATCCATGAGAGGAACATTGTGCTGTCCCAGAGCTGGACCCACAGGAGGAGCAGGACTTGCCTGGCCCGCTGGAATCTGAAGTTTAATTTTTGTCACAAGTTCTTTTTTTGCCATATTGCCTCCTATATTTTTTCTACCTGTAAGAATTCCAGTTCAACTGGTGTCGAACGGCCGAATATCGTGACCATAACCTTTAAGGTATCTCTTTCATGATTGACTTCCTCTACGATCCCATTAAAATTATAAAAAGGTCCGTCAATAATCCTTACCGCCTCACCTTTTTCAAAAGTATGCTTTGGTTTTGGTTTTTCAGAAGTGCTCTCCATATGTTCCACAATCTGGCTTACTTCTTCTTTGCTTAAAGGCGATGGTTTTTTCCCCGAACCTACAAAACCAGTAACCTTAGGGGTGTTTCGAATAATCAACCAATTCTCATCGCTCATTTCCATTTCTATCAAAATATATCCTGGATATGACCTCTTTGTGGAAACCACTTTTTTTCCGCCCTTTATTTCGACAACCCCTTCTGTGGGGATAATGATCTCTCCAATTTGATCCTCAATACTATGCTCTGCAGCTCTCTGGCGTATAGACTCAGCCACAAATTTTTCAAATCCTGAATAAGTATGTACGACAAACCAATTTTTTGACATTTTTATCTCTTCTATATTTTTTATAAAAACAATGATTGTATATTCTTTATGACATATGAAAAAATTATATCCATGAAGTAGAGGTAAAAACCAAAAAATATTGTGGCTATGATCACAACAATAGTGGTTCTGTAGATCTCTTTTCGGGAAGGCCAGGTCACTTTTTTTATCTCTGCTCTTACCTCTTTTAAAAAGGGAATGATGCGTTTATACCATCTAATTTTTTTGTTCATTCTTTTCACTTAAAAAATCTAATTTATTTTGTTTCCTTTTTATCGATACTATCTGCTTCCTTGGATATCAATGGCAGGTGAGGCAGGACTCGAACCCGCAACCCTCGGTTTTGGAGACCGATGCTCTAGCCGATTGAGCTACTCACCTGTTTTCTATATCATGTCTCCTTATGTTCCGAAAACAGCAACTTCTTCGGAGTATCCTTTATTTTACCTCTTTATGAACAGTATGTTTTCGATCGAATTTACAGTACTTTTTCACCACAATCTTATCTCTGTTTTTCTTTTTATTTCGAGTGGTGGTGTAATTTCTTCGTCCGCATTCTGTACACTGAAGTGTGACTATATCCCTCATTTTTTAAATCCCTATTAATGACTGCTTAAATTGATTACTCGATGATATCAGTGACGGTTCCGGCACCCACAGTACGGCTTCCTTCTCTTATGGCGAATCTTTGGCCTTTTTCCATGGCCACATTGGT
>JAWLEN010000059.1:1426-15201 GCA_041686095.1 Candidatus Aminicenantota bacterium | reverse complement strand
GCATAAAACCAAACCACGGTTATGCCGCTGAAGGATTGATAGAAAATTTGTATCAGGAAAAAATTAGGTAAATAGATAAAACGTACCCAATTTATATATCCCTAATTTAATGGGGGGTTCGGGCGTATGCATTGAGGTCAAGAGCCAGCTTTCCACTATCTCCCCGCTTATGCTTCTCCAGTGCCAGGGCAGCTATCATGGCTGCATTGTCTGTGCAGAACTCAGGAGAGGGTATGAATGAACAGAGCCCTTTTTCTTCAGCCAATTTTGAGAAATGCTCTCTCAGCCTTTTGTTTCTGGCTACTCCACCGCATAAAATCAGTGATTCCGGAAAGTGCTGGGAGGCAGCTTTCTTAAGATTGGAAATCAAGGCGCTCACCACAGACTGCTCAAAGCTGGCTAAAAAATCTTTGAGGCCGGGGCTGTTTTTATTCAATTCATTTTTCTTGATGTGCCTCAAAGCCGCTGTCTTTAATCCACTGAAGCTGAAATCAAGACTTTGATCCGACATTTTGGGAAGCGAAAAATCAAATTCTTGGGTATTGCCTCCCTTAGATAATTTCTCGATCACGGGGCCTCCGGGATAGCCGATATCCAGAAACTTCGCGATTTTATCCAGGGCTTCACCAGCCGCATCATCCCTGGTTTTTCCAAGCACGATGGTATCCATTTTCTTCCTCATTAAATAAAGAGAGGTGTGGCCTCCGGACACCAGAAGAGCCAATACAGGAAATTTTATATCCTTGTTTTCAATAAACACAGAGTGGATATGGGCTTCCAGATGATCAATGGGGATGAGAGGTTTTTGGAGAGTATAAGCCATCCCTTTGGCAAAAGAAAGTCCTATTAAGAGGGACCCGATCAAACCAGGACCCTGGGTCACAGCTATCAAATCAATGTCATTGATTTTTAGTTTGGCTCTTTCTAAACTTTCTTCAAGGATGTAATTTATAGAGATAACATGGTTTCTCGAAGCCAGTTCAGGAACAATGCCTCCATAGGGAGAATGGATCTCATCCTGGGATAAGACAATATTGCTTAAAATTTCCATCTGGTCTGTGATGACCGACGCTGCGGTCTCGTCACAGGATGTTTCTATACCTAAAATATTCATTTCCTGAACTATTCATAAAAAAATGTATGCTCTATCAAACAAATTTATCATGATTCAAACTTTTTACCTAGATTTTTTTTATTAAAAAATAGATACTTTTATTCCTGTAATAAATTCTATTTTATGCATACATTTTTTTACCTTAAAGGCAATCTGAGATGAAATTCAGATATGTCTTGTGCTCCGTTCGTCATCACGAGGAGCGAAGCGACGTGGTGATCTGACGACCATTAAATTATAAGGAGGTCATTGCGAAGCTTCGGAGAAGCTGCGGCAATCTCAATGTCATGGGTATTACTTTGGGATTGCTCGTTTCACTCGCAACAACATTTGAGTTATGAAAAAGGTCATTGGATTGCTTCATCACTTCGTTTTTCGCAATGACATCTTCAAAGTCGCTTCATCCACACCTGAATTTCATTAAGTTCTTTGATATCTCGAACTCGTGAATGCTACAGGAACTATTTAAATTTTATTAAACTTTCGTGATAAGGAGGCCGTACAATCCCCTTTTCTGTAATAATGGCGGTTATGTATTGAGCCGGAGTTACATCAAAAGCAGGATTTCTGACTTCTATATCAGGTAGGGTGAGATAGGTCTCTCCTATTTTTCTTACCTCATCCGGGTCTCTTTCTTCTATGGGGATTTGATTCCCGTTTTCCAGATTAAAATCAATGGTGCTTAAAGGAGCCGCCACATAAAAAGGGATGCTGTTTTCTTTGGCTAAAACAGCTGCGGTATAGGTGCCGATCTTATTGGCTGTATCTCCGTTAGAGGCGATCCGGTCCGCTCCGGTCACCACCAAAGAAATTTTTCCTTTATTCATAAGATATCCAGCCATATTATCTGTGATCAAAATGACCGGGATTCTATCTCTTTTGAGCTCCCAGCATGTCAGCCGAGCTCCCTGGAGAAAAGGCCGGGTCTCGCTGGCATAGACTTGGATATCTTTGTGTTTCTTGAATGAAGACCTGATTACCCCCAAAGCTGTGCCGTAACCTGCTGTGGCTAAAGCGCCGGCATTACAGTAAGTGAGGATGCACTCTCCTTTGCTCACTAACTTGGCACCCCATGAGCCGATTTTTTGGCAGGTCTCAATATCTTCTTTTTCAATGCTTTTCGCCTCGTTAAGTATGATCTGCTTTAGTTCAGAAAGGGACTTTTCCTTGTTTTTTAAAAAAATTTTTTTCATTCTCTCTAAAGCCCAGAACAAGTTCCTGGCTGTAGGCCGCGTTTTTTCTAATCGTGCATAAATCTCATCAAACTCTATGTGTAAATTTTTTTCCTCTTTGATATTCATCAACCCTAAAGCCACTCCAAAACCTGCAGCCACCCCAATAGCCGGTGCACCGCGGATCACCATTTTTTCAATGGCTTTGGCCACCTGCTCATAATCAGTGCATTCCCAATAGGTCTCTTTCTCAGGCAGTTTCCTCTGGTCGATCATAATGACTTTGTTTTCTTTCCATTCTATAGTGGGCCGCATGATTCAGCTCCTTTTCCAATCAGGAGACTCCGGTCCTTCCCACCCCCACTTTTTTATCCATTCATTATAAATGGATTCAAACTCTTTCCATTCTTTTTCAGTTAATTTGTTTTTGAGCATCCGAAAACAAAACACGATCTGATTGTCATTATCTCTGAAAACTTCTAATGTGGGAAGGCCCAGCTCTCTGGCCATAACCGCTTGTTCAAAACTTTGTCTGTAATGCTCCATATGGCTTAACACCTGGGACTCAATATAATGATAAAAACCACAGCTGAGGTCTTTCTCAGTAAGCTTATTGACTTTTTTGAGTAGTTTTTCCAGCGTCTTATAAGGCTCATCATCGGTTTTGAGGGCTTTTTGGATCGCAAACTCTGAATACTTCTCTACAGAAAGCATAGATACCGGCTTTAGTTTGGATTTGCTCAAAAGATAATCATATATTTCTGCAGCTGACTGCTCCAGACCAAATTCTTCCATTGACTTTGCCAAAGAGAAAAGAGAAATATTTTGGGCCCATTCCTCACCTTTTTCAAATCCATAATCAAATGCTTTGAGGAAACTTTTTTCAGCTTCATCCCACATCTCCAACTCTATTTCCGACAGACCCTTCATCATATAAGCCTGGGCAGAGGGTTTGTTTTTAACCTGAAGACAGGCCTTTTCATGAGCTCTTTTATAAGCGAAATAAGCCATCCCCATTTTGTACTCTCTTTCCAACTCACCTCCTCTGGAGTAAAAAGACTTGGATTGTTTGAGATGGGAAACACAGGATGTGAGAAAAAACAAATTCAGAATAAGAATCAATAATGCTTTATTTTTTTTATCCAAAATTCTATTCCTCTTTCTTTTTTATTTTCTCTTTCACTATATCCGCCACCATTTCCTGGACTTCCTTTTGAGACAGAACCCCGGAACACAGTGCTCCGATCTCTTTAATCACGGATCCCAGTTTTTGAGTGAATTCTTTATTTTCTCTTAGGGGAGATAAACTTTGTTTCGCTTCAGTGACTCTTTCATCAAATTTGATGATGATATCCTTAAAGTTATTTGACTTGACTTCATTTTCAAAAAGAGCATTGAGAAAAGGATCTTTGAGGCCAAATATGGGGTAAAGATAATCAAATACAATTCTAAGAAAATCCATATCTTTGGCTTCCAGCTCCTTTTGAAAATAATGCTTAAGAGAATCTTTCTGAATAAAAAAATCCAGAACAAATTCATCTGGTTTATTCTTCAAAAATTCAGGGTCAGGCCATACCTGCCAGGAAAAAATACTTTTTTTCCAATCCTGGTGTCTGTTTACCAGCCAAACAAGGGCTGATGATATCACAGGAAAATAAAGACCTGTTTTTTGGGGCACAAATTCAGATAGGATCTCAATCGCGTTTTCTATCTGGTCTTCTATATCACTTTTTTTCAAATTCCTAATCCCTCAATTAACCTGTTCTGTTCATAAAAAAAGCGGTGCTATTATTATTATTTTCTTTTCAATGATATGCAAGATTTTTTCAAGAATGATGATTGAAACCTCAACTCATGAATGATCCCGATTGCTGCTAAAATTAGGTGAATGGATATGACGGTACTGTTTTTTATATGGCTTGACTTTTATCCCACACTCAAGTAATTTTGATACAGATATAACAGGCAGGAATATTCTATCCATTTGGAGGTTTAGATGTTTTTATTAGGACCGTTAGGCCCGGGAGAACTGATCCTCATCGCGCTTATTATTGTGATTATCTTTGGCGCCCGCAGGCTTCCAGAACTGGGAAAATCACTGGGTCAAGGCATAAAAAATTTCAAAAAATCCATCTCATCAGAAGAGAAAGAAGAAAAAAACAAGAAGTCTATCGAAGATAAAAACAAGCCCTCTTCAAAGGATTGATGAAAAGGATTATTGAAGAGCTCTCTCGGAAGAGCCGAGAAAAAGATTCCCGACTCCAAAAAAAGGTCGAAAAACTCCAAAAAGAAATCTCTGACTTTTCTGAAAAAATAAACACATCTAAACTCAATTCCTTAATCTCAGACTTAGAAAAATCACTTAAAAAAAAAGTAAAGAAAAAATTTCGCGCTGATTCCCTGAGTAAAGAAATAGACCTTCTTTTGTTTTCCTCTATTAAAGAATTCCGCCAGGTCTTGAATGGAATCATCTCACACACCAAAGATTTTATGTCTTTATCCGTAGATATGGTGGAGTCAACTCAAGAACTTATGGAAGCCAAAGATAGAGAATGGGATGCTCTGAGCAGCAATCATGTCCAAATGATATTCAAGAGCATGGAGTGGAAAATCGACAAGCTCTCTGCCGATTACAAGGACGCCACGGCTTTGATGAAACGGTTCATTCTGCTCAAAGAAAAGCTCAACCAGCTTATTTCCCTATTGGAAAGAAAAGAGATGCCCTCTTTGGATCAAGTCAAAGAAATACACAAAAGCATTGAAGATGCCCAGTATGCTGGCTTTGAAAACAGATTCCGCGGTTTGGATGAACAAGTTAAAGAACAACAAAGAAATTACCTTTCCTATTTCAAAGAGGCAAGTCTTGTGCTGGATCTAGGCTGCGGGAGGGGAGAATTTCTCGAGCTTCTTCAGCAAAATGGGATTGGAGCTAGAGGGATTGACATAAACGAACAGATGATCGAAACATGTAAAGACAAAGGACTGGATTGTGATAAAGCCGACATTTTGGAAACTCTTTCCGAATATGATGACAATTCTATAGGAGGCATCTTTTCATCTCAGGTGGTAGAGCACGTCACTCCATCTTATTTAAAAAGGATGGTCGAGATGGCCTATCACAAGCTTTCTCCCTCCAGTACCATCATCATTGAAACAGTCAATCCTTTATCGGTTTTTTCCCTGGTGCAGATTTATTTCCTGGATTTATCACACCAGCAGCCCATTCATCCTCAGGCTTTGAGTTTTTTACTGAAAAGTTCAGGCTTTGAGGATATTCAGATAAAATATTCTGCTCCTCTGGAGAATGAGAAGCTCAAACCTCTCCCCGAAAAGGATGAAATCACAAGTCTTTTGAATGAAAATTTTGACAAAATCAATAATCTTCTCTATGCCCCCTCTAATTATGCAGCTGTGGCCAAAAAACTATAGATGGAGATATGATGAGCTTATACGCAGGGTTTGACCTGGGTGGAACCCAACTTAAATACGGTCTTATCAATGAAGAGGGTTCAATCATTTATGACTCAAAGACAGATACTCCTGACAACACCCCCGAACTTTTCCAGATTATGGAAAAACTGTGGGAGGAGCTCCAAGAAAAGGCCAAAAAAAGGCAGATTGCTGCCGTGGGATTTGGCATTCCTGGAATTTACAGCACTAAAAAAAATAAAATCCTGCAATCTCCAAACTATCCCGAAATCGATAATTTGGATATAAACGATTTAATCAAAAAATTCATCCCCGTTCCGTTTAAAATAAATAATGATGCCAACATGGCTGCTTACGGGGAATTTAAAGCAGGAGCCGGCCAAGGATCTGACAGCTTCGTACTGCTGACCATAGGAACAGGAGTGGGCGGAGGAATCATCTTAAACAAAACGATCTGGCAGGGAGAATGCGGATTTGCCGCTGAAGTCGGTCATATCGTAGTTAACCATTCAGGAGAGCGCTGCAACTGTGGAAACAGAGGTTGCCTGGAAACAGAAGTATCCGGACCTAAAATCGTGAGAAACTATCTACAGCTGAGTCATGAAGACAAAAATCTCAGCGCCAAGGATGTAGCCTCACTGGCAAAAAAAGGAGATCCAAACGCCTTACAGGCTTTCAATCAAGCTGGATATTTTCTGGGCATTGGATTGGGGACCATCATCAACATGCTGAATCCGGATAAAATCATCCTTGGGGGAGGCCTCATGAAATCCGCCTCCCTTCTTCTACCCCCAGCGGTCAAAGAAGCAGCCAAGAGGTCCTTCAAAGCTTCTTTCAACTGCTGTCAAATTCTCAAGGCTCAGCTTGGAAATAAAGCCGGAATCATAGGCTCAGCAGCTTGGGCCAAAGACAGTCTCTAGAGCCTTGCCCTTTCCAAAAAAAGACCCATAAACTCAGATCATTTATGAGAGAATATTCCAGTCATAAAATCCTGAATATATCTAAACAGAGGATAGATCTTCTTTTCAAAACAGGGAATATGTATATTAAGCTTGGCTAAAAGTAAAAACTTCACTTTGAAATACGGATATACGGTTTTTTTCTTCATACCCATGATATTCCAGGCAATATCCTCTATAACTTTACGCCTCATACCTGTAACCCAGGGCAGACGAAGAGAGTGCCAGTCCATATCGATCCATCCTTCCAGTTTTTTGGGTGGATTGAATCCTTTTTGAAGACACTTCTCATACAGTGTTGTAGCGGGATAAGGGGTATAGAGAGAAGGCCCGTAGATATGACTAAAATATTTATTTTTTTCCATAAGCCTGGACATCAAACTGATTGTTTTTTTGACATCTTCTTTTGACTCGTCCGGAAGCCCCAACATGAAGTGATAATTCTGAAAAATTCCGTGTTTTGAAAGCTTTTCCTTAACTCTAAGGACCTGCTCCCGATTTATGCCTTTGTTGATTTTTTTCAAGATAATATCAGATCCACTTTCAACTCCCATAGTCAAAGTGTGGCACCCGCTTTGCTTCAACAGCCCAATGAATGAGTCATCGTAATTATCCAAATAGTCAATCCGGCAGTCTGCATGCCAACTGATGTTGATTTTTTCTCTGATTATTCTTTCAGCTATCTCCCTGACCCGTTTCTTGCTGACAAAAAAATTATCTTCTCTCCATGTGAGTCCATCAATCTGGTAGCTTTCGATAACTTTATGGAGATTATCAAAAATATGATCGACACTCATCGATCTCCAGGTTCTTTTGTAATAGCTCATGCTGTAACAAAAGCTGCAGGGATGAGGACAACCTCTGCTCGTGCACAGCTCAAATGACCTCTGTGCCCCAAATCTATTCCCTATATAGTCATGGACATCTATCAGGGAGTAATGAAGGCGATGGAGATTCTCCAAACGAATGAAGGGCCTGTCTTCGTTGACATGTATTGAGCCATTTTTTTTGAATCCTAAGCCCTTTATCCTTTCTATTTCTTGTTTCCCCTCAAGAAACTCCATGAACTCAATAATTGTCTTTTCACCCTCTCTCTTTACCACAAAGTCTATATTTTCATTTCTCAGTGTTTGTTTAGGAAAGATACTTGGATGTATACCGCCCCAAACAATCGGAATGCAGGAATGCTTCTTAATAAAAGACGAGAATTTTAAACCATATTTGATCTGTCTCCCTGTCATCGAGGTTACACCCACAAACAGGGGTCGATGTTTTAATTCCTCAAGGATCAAATCCTGCCAATTAGGATGGGTGAGCTCATCAATGACCTTTACCGAATACCCTGAATTCACAAGAGAAGATCCCACGTAAAGAAGTCCCCAGGGAATGGGTAGTGTTTCAATAGTATAATCAAGGAACTTTGGCCGAAAAAGAATTGCATCTGTCATTGGACACTGATAATAAAATTATATATATAGATAGTGTGTAAATGAAGATCAAAAATATTTTTTTCTTTAAGTATCCTTGAAAAAGTCTTGCATATCGCTGAAACAAAATTAATAATAAATACATCGCCATTTTATTTTAAATAAGTCAGGAAAGAATAAAATAGAGGAGGAAAAAATATGGATTTCACATTAACTGATGAACAAAAAATATTGAAGCAAACAGTACGGAAATTTGCCGAGAAAGAGATTCTGCCAAAAAGGGAAGAATTAGATGAGAAAGAAGAATTCAGTTATGAAATCACTCAGAAAATGTTTGATTTGGGCTTTTTTGGCATTGTGATTCCAGAAGAATACGGAGGTATGGGCATGGACTATCTTTCTTATATCCTGGTAGTGGAAGAACTGGCCAGGGTGGATGGATGCCAAGCAGCCACGGTTGCGGCTGGAAATTCTTTGGGATCGGCTCCTGTTTATTATTACGGCAATGAAAAACAGAGAAAAGAACTTCTCCCTGAACTTGTTTCTGGTAAGCTATTTGGATTCGGGTTAACTGAGGCTAATGCTGGTTCTGATGCTGGAGGGACTGAGACTACTGCGGTCAAAAAGGGTGGAAAATGGATTCTCAATGGATCAAAAATATTCATAACCAATGCCTCCACTGACATCACCCTGGGTTCGATCATCCAGACAGTCACAGGGGAAAGAGAAGACGGTAAAAAAGAATACACCTGTTTTTTGGTCAAACAGGATCTTCCTGGTTACAAGGCCACTCCCATGCATAAAAAAATGACCTGGCGTTCCTCCAACACTTCGGAAATTTATCTGGATGATGTGGAGGTGACTGACGAGGATATGCTGGGAGAAAAAGGGGAAGGTTTCCATCAGATGCTGGAAAGCCTGGATAACGGAAGGCTGGCCATTGCGGCCATGGGTTTGGGTGGGGCCCAAGGCGCATTCGAAGCAGCTTTGAATTATTCAAAAGAAAGGAAACAGTTTGGACGGCCCATCAGTAAGTTTCAAATAAACGCATTCAAACTGGCGGATATGGCTACAGAAATCGAAGCAGCCCGAAATCTTCTCTACAAAGCCTGCTGGCTAAAGGACAATGGAAAACCCTTTGGAAAAGAAGCCGCTATGTCAAAACTTTACACCAGTGAAGTGATGAAAAGGGTCTCCCATGAAGCGGTTCAAATCTATGGAGGCTATGGATTGATGGAGGAATATCCTGTCGCCAAATTTTACAGGGATCAAAGGCTTTTAGAGATCGGAGAAGGAACCAGTGAAATCCAGCGTCTGGTCATAGCCCGAAAGCTGGGAATTTGATTTTTTATCATTTACAAGAGCCCGTCAGAAAGAAGAAAAAGAACTTGGGGGATCAGTTGTGATCAGCGATTTGCCAAATCAAAAGCAGTAAGATAAGTCATACGGATGATTCTTTCCATAAGAGAGGCGCTGACTTTTTCAACACTGTCGCTGGGCTGATGGTAATCACTGGTCATGGCTGCAAAGAAAAAGACCCACGGCCGGTTGGCATAAGCAAAAGGTGCGTGATCGCTCCCCCCGCCGCCGCCTTCGGTTTCACTCATAAACATAGAGAGACCCACGAATTGATTGTTGTTTTTCATTATCTCCCTGAGCTCAGGCATTTGGGCAGAGAAGGAAGGCCTTACAAACCTTTGAACATCGACCTTATCGAGAGCATCTTTGGGGATGTCCTCACCGAACCTATTCGCCATCATTTTCAGCTGCTGTTTGTTATAAGTACGGCTGATCATATCAAGGTTAAGGCAGGCTACTGTTTTGTCAATAGGAAAATAGGGGTGGTTCACATAGTAACGCGATCCAAGAAGGCCTTTTTCTTCGCCGGTCCAGAGCGCGAAGAGAATGGAACGTTTGGGCTTCACGGAGTTGAGGGCAAATGCCTCAGCGCATTCCATGACTCCCACAGAACCCGAGCCGTTGTCGTCCGCACCGTTATAGATATATTCACCACGCTGACCCAAATGATCCAAATGAGCACCGATAACAATCACCTCGTCCTTAAGTTCGGGATCGCTCCCTTCGATATAGCCGAGAACATTGTGGCATTGAACCAGTTTGCTCTCAGCTGTTTGCGATAGGGTGAGGGTGACACCAGTAAGCTCAAAGGACTGCGGTTCCATTTCTTTTTCGATTTTGGCTTTTAAGGAATCCACATCGTTTTCGGAATAGCCGAGGATGGCGTTAGCCATCTCCCGGGATATGCGGCAGGTGGGGAGGGATTCCCAGGGTAAGGGCATGTTTCCTCCTTCAACCAGGCTTATCCGCCGGCGCTCTCCGGGGATTATGGGCTGTTCGTCGTTTTGGGGACGGGGGAGCTTAGCAGCTGGTATATCTCCGTTTTTATCAGGACGGTTCTCCACCAGGATGATGGCTTCAGCGCCCATTTCTATAGCGAGTTTGGTTTTTGGATCATCCATCCGGCGCATCCTGCGGGGAGGATTGTATTTCTCTTTGAGTTCTCCTTTGTTAAAAGGTGAATCAGGATCGTCTGCCCTTGGTGTTTCGCTGAGCATCATAATAAATTTTCCTTTGACATCGATATTTTTGTATTCGTCAAATTTAAGAGCGGATTCCTGAATTCCATACCCCACAAACACGACAGGAGCCGTCAGTGTTTGGCTGCCACTAAGGGAAAAATTGTAATCCTGATCAAGACGGAAGGTTTGACTCTTCTTCTGTCTTCCTTTCTGCCATTCAACCACTGCCTTCCCTTGTGTGGACAGCCATTCGCGGAAGATGATGCTCTGAAAATAACCCCGCTTGCGTTCTTGCTTCTGGTCTTGACCCGGGGGTGCGAATCTCATCCCCCGGGCTCGGGTGGGCTGAAGGAAATCCCCGGCCGGTTTGATGCCCCAGAGCTCGAACATAGATGCCACATATTCAGCAGCAATGGCATAACCTGGTTTTGCCGTGTCACGTCCCTTCAACAAGTCAGAAGAGATAAAACGAAGGTATGCCATAGCGTCATGTCCTGTGATGGAATCAAAACCTTCCTTGACTTGTTCCTGAGGGGGCTTGACTTCATTTACAATAGAGAGATTAGCTTCCGGATCTTTTTTCTCTTGGGTGGATGTCTCCTGAGCGGGAAGAAACGAAAAGACCAGGCAAGAGGTCAGTCCCAGGCAAATTAAAATCCTTTTCATATTAAACCTCCAAAAATAAAAATATTAAAAATAATATTAGATATAATTGCTCACTATAATAAATCGACATTATATCATGAATCTGAAGGGATGAAATAGAATTTGTTTTCAAGGTTCATTCTTTTCCGATCCCTAATTGTTCGCATGCCCCTTCCAGATATTGTTCCCAATCGCTGCTCTAATCCTCTGATTCAGGAACAAAGAGAACCTCTATTTTTTCTATGCCTCATTTGGGATTATTTTGTGTGATTTTTTCCTTCAATCACATTTTTTATTGACTGGACTTATTTTTAATGTGTATTATGGGTGATGAAGTTGCTTAGAGGGTTGGTATTTGGTGAAATCAAGAAAAAATTGTCAAAAACAGAAAAAAAGAAATTCCTGTCTTTTAAAGCAAATATAATTCATTGATATTAGGCTCCTTTATAGAGGAGGAATGCAAAATGGCC
The DNA here is from genome assembly GCA_041686095.1 of Candidatus Aminicenantota bacterium. Taxonomy (GTDB): domain Bacteria; phylum Acidobacteriota; class Aminicenantia; order Aminicenantales; family Aminicenantaceae; genus WJMT01. The sequence continues at coordinate 3,445 of JAWLEN010000059.1, read as the reverse complement.
ACTCAACAGATCATCCTTGCAATCATTGTGATCATTGGGGGCGCAGCAGTCATCGGAAGCTATGTGTATGGATTTATAGCTCAGCCTGGAAGCGGAAACGCACTCTGGGGAGGAGTACCGAGCTGGCTCCGTCCTTTTTACACCATCTCCATGGGAATCTCAGTTTTGGGCTTTTTCGCCTTTATCACCTTTATCCTTTTCCAAATAAATCCGGCTCAAGTCCAGATCGCCGACCGGTTTGACTTCAGCTTATTTTATATCATCTTTCTAGGAATCCTCATCCCCTCTGCTTTATGGATGCCGCTCACACAAATGATGACCTACCACCCCAACAAAATACTCTGGATAGGAATACGCCTGGTCCTTGTAGTAGTGGGGATCTCCTCCTGTGCTTTAGTATGGGCTCTGCTCACTCTTAAAGCTCGAGAACCCAATCTTCACTATTGGCTGGCTGTGGGTGGGAGTGCCTATTTTGCTTTCCACACCGCTTTTCTGGACATGATTCTGTGGCCGGCTCTGTTTAAAGTCCCCACTTAAGACTCCGTCCTATCCCACAAAAGGAAGCGTGGATATTCCGTAAGGCATGACCAGCACGTGGGCATCTTTTCCTATTTTATCCAGAGCCAGGGAAAGAGCCTCATCAACAGATTCGAAATTTTTAAAAAATAATTTATCTTTAATATCTTCAGACAAGTCAGACACTAGAAATATTTCTGTATTGAGATGAATATGAGCGATTCGGGACGCTACATGCCTTCCCTGAACAAATTTTTTTTTCAGCTCATCCACAAGTTCCTGAGGGGTTTTTCCTTCATTGAAAACCTGTGTAAAAGGCTTGACTCCCAGCCCATCCTGGCACTGACCCACGGTTATGAGGATGCCTCCGTCTTTAAGCGCCGGGATCGCGTGCTCCATGGCTTTGTGGGTCTGATACAGGTCAATGTCTCTGGGAAATCCACCCGGGGACACCAACACAATATCAGCCTTTTCCTGGACATAAACCCTTGATATCTGGTCTAAAAAAGAAGCTCCCTGTCTGTGGGCCTGGGTGACATCACCGGCCACGGCCTTGATCACTTGTTTGTCAGGATTTAAAACCACATTCACCATAAAATCAATCCCTATTGTTTGGGCTATCTCCTCCAGTTCTTCTCTGATGGGATTGCCCCTGATCTCACCGGGTCTGGCTCCGGGAGCCAGAAATTTCTTGTGATTCTGCTCTATGGTTCTGCGGCTGCACACTCCGGGAGCCAAAGCTTTGGCACCCCCGCTAAAGCCTGCGTAATAATGATACTCAAGATTGCCGGTGGCGATCACAAACGAAGCCTCCAACACTTCATTGAAAACTTCAATGGGAGTTCCCTGGCTGGTCTCTCCGAGATAATCACATTTTGCTGGGTCATGCTCTAAGCATCTGAAACGGGAATAGATGGCTTCTCCCAATAAAGCTTTTTTTTCCTCTTCGGTTTGATTTCTGTGAATCCCCAACCCAAAAACTAGGGTGATTTTTTGGGATGGCACTCCAGCTTCTTTCAGCTCTTTTAAAACAGGAGGCAGAATGATATGGGACGGAGAAGGACGGGAGATGTCGCTCACTAAAATGACCACTGCGTCCTTGGAAGAAACAAGCTCCTTGAGCCTGGGAGCCCCTAGGGGATGACGGAGGGCTCGTTCAATTTCTTTTTCAGGATTTTTCACTGCTGGAATCTGTCGGGGCCTTAACGTCCCTAAATAATTTTTATCAGGGATGAATATTTCTTTTTCTTCTTCTCCGTATTTGAGGCTTAATCTCATGTTTATTTATACTTTTTTAAAGTCTGCTTCAATATTATACAAAATATAACAAAACAGCTCTATTTATCTCTGAGGTCCGGTCCGCTGTGAGACTCTCACTCCATTTTTTCTTAAAGGGCCTTTTGGGGGGGTCAAAACATTCATTTAAGGCCATTTTTTTAGGTAGATAAACCCCTAACTCTTTTGTTTATAGCTACTTCCCATGGTCCGACCCCCTTCTTGCTT
>JAWLEN010000059.1:0-1326 GCA_041686095.1 Candidatus Aminicenantota bacterium | reverse complement strand
CCCTTCTTGCTTCCCTTCTTGCTTCCCTTCCTCTTCTTCCCCTTCTTCTTCAGATATTAGCGGGCCTTAAGGCAGCTGGCTGAGCCATTGATAAGCGGGAGTAATCAGGATTTTCTGACCTTTATTTGAAATTAAGTGATAGCCTTGGTGGTCCTCTATGAGCTGGACAGCAGGGATCTGTAAATTATCTTGAAACTTTCTTAAAGCAGGTGAAGGCTGAAAATCACTGATTTTTGCTTCTATGAGCAAAACAGGTTTTCCTTGGTCGGCAATGAGAAAGTCTACTTCCTGCTTTTCTTTGTTTCGTATAAAATGCAATGAAAATGTTCCAAAACCCAGATCATTCCATTGTGATACAGCCCGGTAAAGTTCAACCGCCACCATATTTTCGAACCGGCTGGATTTATCTTTAATCCTTGGAATATCCCAAAGATAAACCTTGCGTTCTTTCTGAATGGCCCTGGATATCTTTTTTGTCCAGGGATAGATACTGAAAACAAGAAAGAATAATTCAAAAACAGAAAGCCAGTTTTGTATGGAATTATAGCTGACTCTTAGGTCAGAAGAGAGAGATGGAATAGAAAGCGGACTGCCAACTTTTGAAGGCAAAAGATAATAGAGTGTCTCCAGCTCTTTTATTGACTTGACTGCAGTAAAATCCCTAATATCTTCCCGGATGAGTTGTTTGGAATAAGTGTTTGACCAACGTCGATAGGAATTTTGCTTGTTGAGGAGAAAGGGTTCCGGAAAACCGCTCATTTCAGATAACTGAGTCCATAGATCTTTCAGTCCTTTGGTATCAGCCTCATGGATTTCCTGAGGACTGCGCAAAAATTTCTTAATACCGCTGTTTCTTCCTCCGAGTTCTGCAATGGTGAAAGGCCAGAGATGGAATAAGTAATAGCGTCCAGCCAGGGAATCGCCTCCCCGCTGATAAATATCCAGCCTTTCGCTTCCTGATACGAGAAACTGATATTGATCGTGAAACTGGGCATAGACTCCTTTTAAGTAATTTTTCCAGTCTTTAAACTTATGAATTTCATCGAAAACAATAAGAGGTTTTGAGCTGTCTTTGCGGATGACTGATTCAAAAAAATTTGGATCTTCAAAAAGTTTTGTTCGGTGTTCGGGAATATCCCAATTAAAATAAAGACTGTTGGTGAATGATTCCGCAATGATTTGAGCTAAGGTTGTCTTGCCGGCTTGTCGTGGCCCGGCCATTAAAATCATACTCTTCTCTCGAGCGAGTTCAGTCCAGACTTTTTGGTAAAGAGTTCTTTTTTCCATATTGACTATTATTCATATTAATGAAATGTAGTCAAGACT
>JAWLEN010000058.1:0-15413 GCA_041686095.1 Candidatus Aminicenantota bacterium | reverse complement strand
ATATAAGTGATCATGAGCACAGATATCAGCTGGATGAAAAAGAAGAGGAGAATACTCCGGTAAACTTTCTGCATGGGTTCTTCAAATCGGTAAGAAGCCAGGAACAGATTCAATCCCACCGGGGGAGTGAGGTAACCCAATTCCATATTAGCCAGAAAAATAATCCCAAGGTGAACAGGGTGTATTTGAAAAACTTGGCCTAAAGGGATGATGAGAGGAACAATAACCAGAATGGCAGAGAATATATCCATAAAAAATCCTGTTATCAGCAGACACAGATTTAAAACAAGGAGAAATATGTATTTTGAGCCAATATTTGCCTGGGCCCAGTCTGCCAGCTGCACAGGAATTTCAGCATCCACCATATAATAGGATAAGGCCTTAGCGATAGCTATGATGGAGAGCACTCCTCCTATTATAGGGATGCATTTTTTAATGATATTGGATAGGCCTTTTATTTTTATATCCCTGGTTATAATGAGCTCAACAATCAATATGTAGACCACAGCCACAGCTCCGGTTTCAACCAGAGTGGTCAGCCCTCCAAAATAAGAACCTAGTATGATAACAGGAAGAAGTATTTCCCAGATAGAAATTTTTAATGATCGAGCTGCTTGTTTGAGTTTGAAAGGTTCTCTGGGAATTTTTTTGGTTACTGAATAGACGACCCCTACCAGAGACATGGCTAAAATCATTAAAGCGCCTGGGAGGAGGCCTCCGATAAACATATCTTTGATGCTTATTTGAGCTGTGACTCCATAGATGATGATAGGGAGACTGGGAGGCAGCAGAAGGCCGATGCTTCCTGAGGCGGTGAGCAGTCCGGTGCTAAACTTTTTCTTATAATTTCCTCTTCTGAGAACCATGAACAGAAAGCCGCCCAAAGCCAGCACAGTGACTCCTGAAGCGCCGGTAAAAGTGGTAAAAAAGGCACAGGCTAAAACACTCATCACAGCAAGCCCTCCCGGGAACCATGAGAATAAAGACTTAAACAATCCCACGATCCGCTCCCCGGCTTTGCTTTCTGAAAGAAGAAATCCAGCCACGGTAAAAAGAGGGATGGCTGGAATTGAATGGCTTATAAGAAGGGTATAAGCTTCATTAGGGACCACTTCAAGAGGCAGCCCTGATTTAGCAAAAAGAAGGAAGGCTGTGCCGCCTAAGACAATGAAAATTCTCATGCCGAAGATGGAGGTGAGGATAAGCACTATAATCAGAGGCCAGGCAATGGATGAGATCACGGCTTCGTAGCCAGAGGAAAGGGAGTTGAAAATTTTTGGAGAATCACCCGTTAGACCGGCGATGGTATTCAGGACAGGTTTTAGAGAAAGGAGAGTTCCCACAAAAATTCCGGACACAGCTGAGGTGATTTTTAATCCTTTTTTCTTAACATGAAAGCTGAAACGAAGAGCCATAACCAGGTAGCCGACAGCCATGAGCCCGATGATATACTTTAGGGTGAATATCCCCACTTTCTGGTCAGAGGTGAATCCGTTTATGGCGAAAGAAAGCGAAGCCCAGGCAAATGCAGTGGTGAAACAGCAGGCTAATGAAGAGATTATTAGGTGAATCAGAGATTTGGCTTTTTTTGAAAGATTGAAACTAAGACTCAATGAAAGATGTTTTTTCTCCCTGGCTGCGACCATTCCTCCTAAAAAGGTCAGGATGAGCACAAGGTGATGGATATAATTTGATGAATTAGGGACTCCTGTATTGAACAGCTTTCTTGCTGTGACTTCCATCACAGGAATGAGAGCAAGAAGGAAGACCACAAAGAAAACAAGCTGGTCTTCAAGTAGATGGATAATCTTCAGAATGCTCTTCTTCATTTATCCTTTTGTATTCCTCTAAATGCTGTTTTAACTTATCATAGATTTCCTTAGAGAACACATTGTTGATAAGCACTCCCATTCCCTTTTCTGCTGTTTTTTTCCATTGGGGGACCGCATCTTTAGGAACTTTATTGATGGTTAAACCATGCTCTTTCATGGTTTCAATGGCTTCTTGTTCCAGTTTTTCTCTCTCTTTGTTTAATCTATCAGAGATTTCTTGGGCAGCCTCCAGCATTTCTTCCTTATATTGATCCGGCACTTCATCCCAAATTCTCTGGGAGAACACAATTCCTCCAACTATAGGAGCGATTTTGAGGGAGCACATATTTGGAGCCAGAGGAAAATACTGTCCTGAGGCTGCTATCAGGGGGGTGATATAGAATGAATCCACCATCCCGCTTTGAAGCGCCATCATGAGGTCCTTAAGGTCCGTGGGAACAATGTGGTATCCAGATCTTTTCCAAGCCTGTTCAAGCACAGATTCTCCGGTGGTGAAAGAAAGCTTATGATCTTTTAAGTCTTCTGGATACAGAACTTTTTCTTTTGAAAAAATATGGACCCATCCAGCCATTGACCAGATAATGAGTTTAAATCCGTTTTGTTCCACCCCTTTTTCAAAAACAGGTTTCATCTTTTCTAAAACATAGTTCAACTCATGATTGGAAGTGATGAGAAAAGGGATATTGAGCACATAGATGTCTGAGTAGATCTTGGTGAGGCCCCGGTTGGTAAACACGCCTCCTCCCAGTATTCCTATCCTCATCTTTCTTAAAGTGTCGGATTCATTTCCAGCAATACTGCCTGGATAAATTTTCAGTTCCACTTCTCCGTCAGTGATTTGCTGCCACTGCTGATTGAGGAGCCTTAAAGCATCGTCCCAAGGAGACCGCTTGGGAGCGATGCTTCCTATTTTAATGATGGTTGAATTTAGAGAAAAACACAAAGCTGGGTATAAAAAAGTCATTAAAATGACCAGTGATAATTTCTTATTTTTCATTATTCTTCCATGATTTTATTTTATTTCGACAAAATAATCTTCAATGTGTTCAAGCATCCACTTTGCTTTTCTATGATATATGGTATTTTGAAGTCTTAGAGAGGGGTATTTATCAGGATCGATTTTGAGTGCTTGTTCTAAAAGAGTTGTAAATTCATTAACATTTTGCTCTTTAATGGATACGGTTGAAGCCAGTGACAGATAGGGTGATGCGGAGCGGCCTTGGGATAATTTGACTGCTTTTTTGAAGTGTTCTCTGGCTTTCTCTGGGCTTCCTCCCATGTAATCAGGTATGGATCCATAATAGAGAATAAAAAAGTCGTGAACAGAGCCGTTATTAAAGTCTTCATCCAGCTCCAAAACTTTTTTCATTATGGCCTCAGCCTGAGGAAGAGTGATGCCGAGTTTCATGTCAAAAGGATCAATGGAAAAGGCAGCCACCCATCCTGCAGAAGCCCAGTAGAGAGCCGGCACATCATTTGGTTTTACATCATTCAAAGCTTGTTTGTATTTTTCAGCCTTGAGACTCTTTAAGAAACCAGGATATTTCATCTCCAGCCCTTCCAAGACCGTGTCTCTTCCTCTTAAATACAGATTTTTAGCTCTGTTGAGCATGAATTCCTTTTTGTCAAATTCCAGGTCAGGGAGCTGTTCGGCTGGTGATTGGATATAGACGTTTGCATACATGATGCAAAGCATTCCTGTTTGGAGTCTTAATCCATAATGTTCAGGTACGGATGCCATGAGGGATTCATACATCTTTATGGTGAAAGGGAGGGCATCTCCCACCAGTTCAGGGTCATTATCGGTGAGAAAAACATTGCTGCTGCTTTCACCGGTCAGAGCGTCGGCTGTTTTTTTCAGCGCAAATTTTTTTATGGAGCAGGAGGCAGTGGTTAAGAGTAAGAATATAGAGAGAAGACAGAGAAAATTTTTAGATTTTTCAGCAGCCATTTTTATTTTTTTTTATTCAGCTTCATTCACTTTTTCCATTCCGGGAAACGTCCTGGTGTCCAAGGTGATCCAGCTTCTTCCATGGCTTTTTCCAGTTTATGGATTTCAGTCTGGACCAATTGTCTTAATTTATCTATCTGGATTTCAAATTCTCTGCCAGAGATTTGATACTGAATTTTCATGGTCTGTGTAGGAGCTGATGTGGAACTCCAGTGACTGTAGACCAGATTCCGGACTCTTCGTGTTAATGAAGGAGGCTGGTTTCCGCTTCGACGGCTTATGGTCGGGTCTCCGTAAAAAGCGATCTGGATTTCATTCAATTGGTCTTCAATGGCTCTTGCTTGTTCCATAAGGTCTCTGGGGGCATCCGGAGTGTTTGAAAGTGCCACTTTCATTTTGCTGACTCTCTCTGTGATATCGCTTAGATATTGTGAAGCTCCCATGACCGCTCTGTTGAGCTCAGCTACTTTTTTCTGAAATTGAAACAGAGCTTCCCGGTCTTCAGCTGGCAGAGTGGTGTTTTCAAGCGGAACCGCGTTAAAGCTCTGCGGTCCTGCTAACTCAGTGCAGCTGCCGTCCACCCATTTCCCTAAGGTGACTCGGTACTCGCCGGGTAAAGCCAGCATTCCTCCTCCTGAGGAATATATCTGGCTTCCGGAGCGGGGAGGATCAGTGGAAGGATACCTGAAATCCCATGTTACCCTGTGGATTCCTTTTCTGGGGGAAGTCTTTATCCTTTTCACCACATTTCCTTGGTTATCTGTGACAGTGAACAAAAGATAGGGGTTTTCTTCCTGATCTTCTTCGCGGAGCTGGTCAAAGCTGGGATATTCGATTTGTTTTCCAGCTTCCCTCATTTCTTTTTCTCGGGCCTTTCTTTTTTGTTTCTTTGTTTTTATGGAATTTTTCAAGTAATAAGTGATAACAGCTCCCATAGGCGGATTCTCTCCGGAAAAATAGGTTGAACCTTGTCCGTATTTAACGTCGGTTTGGATAAACATCAAAGCATCTTTGATTGGGAAAATAAATCCATCTTTCTCCAGTATTTCCTGATTTATCTTTCTCAGAGGAGTGTAATCATCCAGAATGTAGAATCCGCGGCCGAACGTGGCTAGCACCAGATCATCCTCTTTTTCTTGGATGGCCATGTCTCTGACTGAAATAGTGGGAATACCTGATTTCAGCTGAACCCAGTTTTTTCCTCCATCTATGGAAGTGAGGGCTCCGAATTCGGTTCCCACAAATAAAAGGTCAGGGTTGATGAAATCCTGCTCTATGGCGTGAACCGTTCCGTTATCTGGAAGATTTGAAGAAAGAGATATCCAGGATTTTCCTTTATCTGTGCTTTTCAATAGATAGGGTTTAAAGTCGTCTCTCTTTCGATTGTCAAAAGAGGCAAACACTGTATTCTCATCATGCTTTGATGCCAGGATATCGCTCACATAAGTGAGTTCAGGAACCCCTGGGAAATTTTCTATTTTTCTCCAATTTTCTCCGGCATCTTCAGTCACCTGAATCAAACCGTCATCCGTTCCTATGTAGATCAGATTCTCTGTTAAAGGAGATTCATTTAGAGAAACAATGGTTCCGTAAAGAGAGGTCGAAGCATTTTTAGCCACTGCTTCAGGAGGCCAAATTTTTCCCATGACTTCGAGCTGATTCCGGTCTATCTGACGAGTGAGGTCGCCGCCCAGTACTTTCCATGTGTTTCCGTAATCATCACTTCTGAATAATTTATTGGCTCCGAAATAGAGTCGTTTATGAGAGTGGGGGCTTATGATCAGTGGAGCATTCCAGTTCCATCGATAAGCCTCATCAGATGGGGGTTGAGGTTTGATGCTGATGCTTTCTCTGCTTTGTCTGTCATAGCGCACCAGCCCTCCGTATTGAGATTCAGCATAAACAATGTTTGGATTTTTGGGGTCTATGGCAGACCAGAATCCATCTCCTCCATTGGTGATAAACCAGTTTGCATTGATGATTCCATAGGAGCTGAGGGTTCGAGACGGGCCTCCCATGCTGTTGTTATCCTGGGTTCCTCCGTACACATAATAAAAAGGCTCTGATTGATCAACAGCTACCCGGTAGAACTGGGTGACAGGAAGGTTGCATTTAAACAGCCATTCGCTGCCGCCGTCATAGGTTTCGTATATGCCGCCGTCTCCTCCTATAATGAGATGTTCAGTATCTTCAGGATCAATCCAAAGAGCATGGTCATCCACATGCCGGTATTTATTTCCCAGTGTTTGCCATGTTCTTCCTCCGTCTGCAGTGACTCTAGTGATGGTTTCCACTGAGTAGACTTTGTTCACATCCATGGGATCTGCGAAAATCTCATTGTAGTACTGAGGGCTGTTGCTGACATGATCGCTCATTTTTTGCCAGGAAGCTCCCCTGTCTGAGGTGCGGTAGAATCCTCCTTTTCCTTCCGGAAGTTCGATAATGGCATAGACCACGTCTGGATTGACTGGGGATATGGCAAGTCCTATGGCTCCCATATCTCCTGAAGGCAGTCCAGTAGTCATTTTTTCCCATGTTTTTCCAGCATCAGTGGTTTTATAGACATCTGTTTCAGGTCCTCCATCGATTTTGGTGAAAACGTGCCGTCTTCTTTGATGAGAAGCTGCGTATATGGTGTCAGGATCTCTGGGATCCATGACCATATCTGACACTCCAGTGTGTTGGCTGATAGTCAGCACTGCTTTCCAGGTTTGACCGCCGTCTGTGGTCTTATAAAGACCCCTGTCTCCTCCAGGGCCCCAAACGGATCCTTCTGCGGCCACATAAACCACATTGGAATCTCTGGGGTCAATGAGGATTTTTCCGATTTGCCGGGATTCTTTGAGACCCATGTTCTTCCATGTCTTTCCCCCATTTTGGGTCTTGTAAACACCGTCACCGTAACCCAGAGCTCTTTGACTGTTGTTTTCTCCTGTTCCAGCCCAGATCACATTGGGATTATTGGGATCCATGGCAAGGCATCCTATGGCATAAGAACCGTAATTATCAAACACCGGGGTCCATGTGATGCCATTGTTGATGGTTTTCCAGATATGCCCTGAAGCCACTCCCACATAATACTCTTTGGGATTTTCTGGATTGACTGCAAAGTCAGCGATTCGGCCGGATGTGAAAGCCGGACCAATGCTGCGAAACTTAAGGCCGGATATGGTTCCTGAGTCAATAAGAGATTTAGTCTGTTCAGTATTTTTAGTTTTTGCCTCTATCCCGGAGAAAGAAGCAACCATGATTAAAATAAAAACAAGGAAGGATACTTTTTTCATTTTTTCGCTCCTTTTTTTCCTAATCTATTCATAAAAAAATGATAGTGATTATTCTTTTTTCAAGTCTTGTTGGAGGAATTCTTGAGCAAGTGCTTCTGAATCCTCATATCTATTTTGAAGAGAATCCAGTTTTGACTTGAGTTCGGCAGCTATTTCAGAATAAGCTGGATCATGGTAAATATTATTGAGCTCTTTGGGGTCCTTTTTAAGGTCATACATCTCCCATTGGTCTGTATCATAGTAAAAGTGAATCAGTTTATATCTTTGAGTGCGAATACCATAATGCCGCTTGACCATATGAACGCTGGGATATTCATAGTAATGGTAATAAATGGCGTCTCGCCATTTATGCACAGGTTCGTTTTTGGCTAAGCTGGCCAAGGATATTCCCTGCAGATATTCAGGGATGATCAAGTTGGACATTTCCAGAAATGTGGGAGCAAAGTCAAGGTTTGTCACCAAGTGATTGTCCACTCGACTCGATTGGATTTGTCCCGGGAACCTCATCAAAAGCGGCATACGGAGAGATTCTTCGTACATGAACCGTTTATCAAACCATCCATGTTCACCCAGGTAAAATCCCTGGTCAGAAGTGTAGACCACCAAGGTGCGATCAGCCAGGCCTGATTTTTCCAGATAATCCAGCACTCGTCCCACATTTTCATCCACGCCAGCTATGCAGCCAAGATAATCCTGCATATATCTCTGGTATTTCCAGCGGACCAAATCTTTTCCTTTAGGATTCTTCTTGTTAAAGGCTTCTCTTTTTAGACCGTAAGCGTTTTCCCAAGCGATCTTTTGTTCTTCTGTCATTCTATCTGGAGGGGGCCCCATTTTTAGGTCATATTGTAAATGCATATGTTCCTGGATGGTCATTTCCTGTTCTTTAGCTGCATCTGAACGGCTGGAATAATCATCAAATAAAGTATCTGGTTCAGGGATTTTTGTTTGGTCGTATTTTGTCAAATGCCTCAAAGCCGGCTGCCAGTTTCGGTGAGGGGCTTTATGGTGGAGCATCATAAGAAAAGGTTGGTCTTTGTTTCTTTTGTTTTGGAGATAATCAAGGGCCCTGTCTGTGATGATGTCAGTGACATATCCAGTGTGATGTTTTTTCTGTCCCATCTCAATAAAATCCGGATTGTAGTAGTGTCCCTGACCAGGGAGAACATTCCAGTAATCAAAACCAGTGGGGGCGCTTTTAAGGTGCCATTTGCCAATCATAGCTGTCTGAAAACCAGCATCCTTTAGCAGTTTGGGGAAAGTCATTTGAGTGCCGTCAAACTCTTGGGCATTGTTCCGCACTCCGTTTATATGGCTGTACTTTCCAGTCAATATGGTGGCCCGGCTGGGAGCGCATATGCTGTTGGTACAGAAGCAGTTGTTAAAACGAATTCCTTGAGATGCTATTTGATCAATATGAGGTGTTTTGTTAATTTTGCTTCCGTAGCAGCTTATAGCTTGAGAGGCATGGTCATCAGTCATGATAAAGAGTATGTTGGGTTTTTGCTCCAATATAATCTTTTGACTCTGCCGGCTGCATTGGGAGGCAGCGAGGGATGCCATGCCCAGACCAATGAATTCAATAAAATCACGTCTTCTCATTTTAATAGATGCTTACTTGACTTCGTGAAAAGCCCATTCAAGCCACTGAGTGATGATTTGGATGTCTTCCTTATCTACTGTGGCTCCGCACCAGAACCTAAGGCCTGGAGGGGCTGCCCGGTATGAGCCGCAGTCATAAGCGACTTTTTCATCTGCCAGGAGCTTGACCATCTTTTTGATCTTGTCTTCTGGAAGGTCGACACTGAAGCACACGCTTGTGTTGGAACGGATATCTTTGCTTTCCGCAAGAAAGTCGATCCAGTCGTGTTTGGCAACGAAATCTTCAAATGCTTTGAGGTTCTGATTGCTTCTCTTTATCAGTCCGGAAAGACCTCCCACCGACTCAGCCCAGTCTAAAGCAGCTAGATAATCTTCATTTGCCAGCATAGAAGGAGTGTTGATGGTGGATCCTTTGAAAATGCCTTCATTGAATTTTCCTTTTTTCATCATGCGGAATATTTTTGGCATAGGCCATGGAGGGTCATAGGTTTTAATCCTTTCCACGGCTCTTGGAGACAAGATGAGAACCCCGTGCGCGGCTTCTCCTCCTAAGACTTTCTGCCATGAATAGGTGATCACATCCAGTTTATGATAGGGTATTTCCATGGCAAATATAGCTGAAGTGGCGTCGCACAGAGTGAGTCCTTCTCTATCATCAGGGATCCAGTCACCGTTGGGGACTTTCACTCCGCTGGTGGTTCCATTCCATGCAAAAACCACATCATTGCTAAAATTGGCTTGAGAAAGGTCAGGCAGTTTGCCGTAGTCTGCTTCAAAAACACGAACATTTTCCAGTTTTAACTGATCCTTTATATCTGTAGCCCATCCTTTACTGAAGGATTCCCATACAAAAACATCCACTCCTTTGGGACCTAAAAGAGACCACATGGCCATTTCAAAGGCTCCTGTATCTGATGCAGGAACAATTCCCATCAAATAATCAGGAGGAAGCCCCAGAATCTTTTTTGTTCTTTCTATGGATTCTGCCAGCTTTCCTTTCCCCAGCGCGCTGCGGTGGGAACGGCCTAAAGGAGTGTCTTTAAGTTCATCTAAAGAATATCCAGGATGCTTGGCGCAGGGTCCTGAAGAATAGCACTTATTTTTAGGTTTGACTTTGGGTTTCATTATTCCTTCTCCTCATATGAATATTTTTGTGTGTCTGACATTTAAATTTTACTTATGGTGTAAAATTAGAATATTAAATGCACCTGCTTCTGTCAATTGAAATAACCTAGTTTTATTTCTTTTGTTTTTTGAGAATTTTTGCCCAGGTGTCTCTCAGCGGAACAGTTTGATTGAAAACCAGCTTATCTTTTTTTGAATCCGGATCCATACAGAAATATCCTTTTCTTAAAAATTGAAAACGGTCTCCTGGTTTAGAATTAGAAACGCTGGGTTCCAGTTTGCATGAATGGAGGATTTTTAAAGAATCGGGATTCAGGTTTTTCTTGAAATCTTCTCCTTCTTTGACATCTAAAGGGTTGGTGGTTTTAAACAGACGGTCATACAGCCTTATTTCAGTCTCCACTGCATGAGGAGCTGAGACCCAATGCAGAGTCCCTTTGACTTTTCGACCGTCTTTGGACCACCCCCCTTTTGTTTCAGGGTCATAGGTGCAGTGAAGGGTTTTGATTTCTCCTGTGTTTTCATCTTTGACCAAATTTTTGCATGTTATGTAATAGGCATGTTTGAGTCTTACTTCCTGGTCAGGAGCCAGGCGGAAGTATTTCTTTGGAGGATTTTCATTGAAATCTTGTTTTTCAATGTAGAGGCGTCGGGAAAAAGGGACTTTCCTTTCTCCCATGCTTTCATCTTCTGGGTTATTTTCAGCATCCAGATGCTCCACTTTTTCCTCAGGGTAGTTGTCGATAATGACTTCCAGAGGATCGAGCACCGCCATAACCCGTTGAGCCCTTCTATTCTGGTCCTCGCGCAGACAGTGTTCAAGCAGTTCAATGTCCACCACACTTTCTCTTTTGGCTAAGCCGATTTTATTGCAGAAATCCCGGATGGATTCCGGGGTGTAACCGCGGCGTCTGAGTCCTGAGATGGTGGGTATACGGGGGTCATCCCATGATTTAACGTATCCTTGCTTAACCAGTTCCAGAAGTTTTCTTTTGCTCATAACTGTGTAACTTAGATTAAGTCGGGCGAATTCTATCTGCTGGGATCGGAATACATCTAACTCTTCTAAAAACCAGTCATATAAGGGCCTGTGGTCTTCAAATTCAAGAGTGCACAAAGAATGAGTGATCCCTTCAATGGAATCACAAAGACCATGGGCAAAGTCATACATGGGATATATGCACCATTTGTCTCCGGTTCGGTGATGAGACGCATGAAGGATTCGATAGATGACCGGGTCTCTCATATTCAAGTTTGGAGAGGCCATGTCAATTTTAGCGCGCAGCACTCTTTCTCCGTCTTTAAATTCTCCCCTGCGCATTCTTTCGAAAAGGTCTAAATTTTCTTCCACCGGGCGGTTTCTGTAAGGGCTTTTTCTGCCTGGTTCTGTTAAAGTGCCTCTGAATTGTTTGATTTCTTCGGCGCTTAAGTCGCAGACATAAGCTTTCCCCAGTTTTATCAACTGAACAGCGTATTCATAAAGCTTTTCAAAATAGTCAGAAGCATAATATTCACGGTCATCCCAATCAAATCCCAGCCATCTGACATCTTTTTTAATGGACTCAACATATTCCACTTCTTCTTTGCAGGGATTTGTGTCGTCAAACCGGAGGTTGCATTTTCCATTGTATTCCTGGGCAAGACCAAAATTAAGACATATGGATTTGGCATGGCCAATATGGAGATACCCATTAGGTTCAGGCGGGAAACGGGTGTGCACTCTCCCTTGGTTTTTATTAGCTTTGATATCTTCTTCTATTCGGGTGCGGATAAAATCCAATGTGATGTCTTTGTTTTTATTCATCGTCCTCTATTTAAATGCAAGGTTGTTTTATAAGATAATAGGAATCTAAATTATAATCAATAGTTAGTTTGAATTTATGTGTGCTTTATTGACATTTTTTGTGTTTACTGGTATTAATCAAAAATGAGGTGAATATGAAAATAAAAGTAATTTCGCTGCTGATTTTTGCCTTTTCTGTTGTTTCTGTTTTCCCTCAGCAAATAACTGAAGAATCCCTTGTTGTTAACATTGAAGTCCCTGTCAGAGTGTATAAAGACAATAATTTTATAGATAGTCTGACTATAGATGATTTTAAAATATATGAAAACGGCAAAGCTCAGAAAATTCAGGCTGTTTATCTGGTGAATGAAAGAAATGTGGCTAGAAAAGAAGAGAGACAAAGATTTTCTCCCAACACAACCAGAAATTTTTATCTTTTTTTTGAGATATCTGAATATGACCCCAGAATAGGAGAGGCCATAGATTATTTTCTCAAAAATGTTATTTATCCCGGTGACCTGTTGGTGGTAGTGACTCCGACCAGTTCCTATAAATTAAGAGAAAAAGCTCTGGAACTCAAGTCAAGGGATGAAATAGTGAAACAGTTAAGGGGAATATTAAGAAAGGATGCGTTGATGGGGAGTTCAGAGTACAGGTCCATGATACGAGAACTCACTGAGCTGGCTTCTTCCATTTCCGCTTCCCTCGAACAGAGAGAAAGTCCTTTTGCAAGAGAAGAATCTGCTTCGTTTGAACTCCAAGAGCGGACAACTGGCGAGAAATTGATGAGATATCAGTATATCTTAGGAAGGCTTGAAGAGATGAGATATGTCAGCCAGGAAAAAATGATGGACTTTGCCGACCTTATGGAGGATGAGGAAGGCCAAAAATATGTTTTTCTTTTTTATCAAAATGAATATATTCCTCAAATAGATCCTAAGATACTCACTCAATACATGGCTCTTTATCAAGACACACCCAATATAGAGCAGACTGTTTCCGGCGTCATGGATTTTTATAGAAGAGAAATCACATTTGATGTGGAAAAGGTCAAGCAGATTTATGCAGACCGGTCCATTTCCATTCATTTTTTATTCATGTCCAGCCACAAAGATATTGTTCCTGGAGTGATTTTTCAAGAGAGATCCGAAGATGTTTTCAGTGCATTCAGGGAAATGGCTGATGCCACCGGAGGATATATAGAAAGTTCCATGAGAGCCGATTTATTGATGAAGAATGCAGTTGAAGCGTCTAGACAGTATTATCTTATCTATTATTCTCCTGAAAGCTATGTTAGGGATGGAAAATTCAAAGAAATTGAAGTTGAAATACCTGAAAAAAATTATAGAATCGTCCACCGCAAAGGATATATTTCAAACTAAAAAATGGATTAGTTTTAATTTTCATCCATCATTTGATTGATTAGAGCGAGTCTTTTTTCCACAGGCATCTTCTCCCCGTTTTCTTGAACCACCTGAATCCCGCCATTAATGAGTTTTGTTTTCCAGTTGACTGCTTTTGAAAATTTATCTCTGCCCTCCCAGAGATAGGGGACGGGAAAGTATCCTGATTTAAAAACTTTGTAAAGCCCTCCACTTGAATATAGATTAGGGATGCTTTTTTGCATATGATCGATCATGGTTTTGGATTCCTCATACAGCTCCTGGGCTTCATCTTTAATTTCAGGACTTGATATGACATCGAAAACCGCATTTTTTCTCCTGTATTCAGGATAATTTTTCAAAGATGCTTTGGTGATCCGAATGCTTTCATTGATGACTTTGGGTGTGGCGAGAAAAAGGGCTTCTGAATAGCTCACCACATGGATAATGGGGGGGCTGTCCTGTTTTTCTGGTTCGATATCTGACATTAAGGCTGTGACAGCAGCCAGCTGTGCTTTGGCTTTTTCAATGTCAGGAGAAAAATAATCCAGACCGGCTCTAGGTTGATAGATCACCTTAAAATTCTTATCTTCCAAAGTTTTCACCAGCTTTATCAGAACACGGCCTTTCACTAAATCCCGAACTCCCCATGTGGATTTAGGTGTGTTGAGCATATTCTGGAGAACCAATGTTTTAATTCCCAGTTTTTTAGCGGTCTTAGCGGCGAGATAGGCTGAGACCACATAGGTGATGTCATCCGCTCCTCTGAATGCGAAATGATGAGGTATGTTAGGTTCAAAAGGTTTGGTTGCGTCAGAAATAAATTTTAAAGCCTCAAGATGTTCAGACAGTCCCTGTTTGACGCTTAAAGGTCCTCTGCCGTCTATTTGATTGAACCACCAAAAAGAGAGGGCATGCCAAGCCATATTAAGATTTTTCTCCAGGATATAAGCCATTTGACGGACATTTTTTGTTCCTGAATAAGCTCTCGCCAGCATGGGTGAAGAATCTTCCCTGATGGCCTGGAGTTCCAGTTCGCTGTTGAACGGGATCCCTCCTCCATTAGACAGTCCTTCCCAACTTTCCCCAAAATGAGATTGGCTTAACTGGGATGATCCCACTGAAACAATATCAAGGTACTTTGTTTTGGATAGTTTTTTCAGCCATTCAGAGAATAAAGCTAAGGCTTTCTCCCGGTCTTCAAGATAAGGCCCTACATGAACTCTTGTCAGCGGAAGTTGATTCTGTCTGTGAGCTGCACTCATGCGTTTGGATAAGTGGTCTTTTTTGGTTCCGTAATCCTGGTAGTCATAGTCTGGAATTTTTGGAATGGTCTTGTGCTTTTCATCTTTTATGAGTTTTTTCCCGAATTCAAGCCGCATTTGGTCGTAAACAGAACTTTCCTGAATTGATTTTGGGATGAGGGCTTGGGGAACGTCAAGCTTTTCCAGAGTTTCTATAGGAGTTTCATCTCCCTTAAATGCGGTGAATCTTTTTCCGAATTCTTTTTTCACCAAATCGCATGCTTCTGGAAGTCCGGCAAAATAAATTTCTTGGATCTTTCTGTTTTTTGTCCTGGAAAGTTGATCATCACTTTGTATTAGAGAAACCAGCTTCCCAAAAGTGTTGAAGCCTTGTCCCGGATCTAATCGGTAGCTGAAACCAAGATGGGTGATGTTATTTTGAAGGATCCATTTTTTGATCACTTCAAAATAGTGAAAGTTTGATATTTTATCAACGGCGGAAGAAACTCGCGCATTTGATATGAAAACTTTAAAACCGCAGTCTTCAAGAAGCTGTCCTATATGGCTGATACCCAGGGTATGAGCGTCTATTCCGGATTTTAAAAATCCGTAAGTTCTTTTATCCATGGTCTCTTCTCTGGACTGATGTTCCCTCATTATCACACAGGCATCTAACCCCGTCAAGATGCCTGTCAAAATCACAAGAAAGCTAAAGATACGGAATTCGTGAAATAAAATTGTAAGCCTTTCTAAAACAGTGATAGAAGTGATATATAATGTTTATTAAGGGGAAGGGCAAGGGATTCGTCACCCGCTCGATTCCCCAGCGTGGAATCTCTCTCCCGGCTCGGGCTTCGCTCTCCTCTAAAGAGGAACCATGCCCGCTCCGCCCTCACAGGGGATTCCTCATCCCTTGCCCTCTCCCCTTATCTGTCAAATAAACTCTATCACTGTTTTAGAAAGGCTTACAATAAAAAATGATCATTTGATTTTTTTACTTTGACTTATTAAGCTTAATTTTTATAAAACAATCCTGAACCATTCATAAGTTCATTTTATTTGAAAGGAGGTCGTTTTGAGAAAAAAATCCACTGCGTTTATTTTATCGATGTTGTTTATGACCTGTCTGGTTTGGTCCCAGGATTTGGTCTTAAAAGGAGGCACTGTTCTTACTGTAACCCAAGGAATCATTGAAAACGGAACAGTGGTT
>JAWLEN010000173.1:0-3556 GCA_041686095.1 Candidatus Aminicenantota bacterium | reverse complement strand
ATGAAACCATTTATTGAAAATTTCAGCAAAAAAACCGTATTCACAAAAATATTTGCAACAATCCTACGGGTTCTGGCTGTCATATCTATTGTGGCTGCAGTTGTCATCTGGATTCTTTTATGGAAATTCGTTTTTGAAATACCCTCCACAGGAATTGCTGGAGGAGTGATCTTTCAGATATTCTTCTTAGTGGGAATTTATATGGCAGCTCACGCAGCATTTCTGCGCGCTCAAGAAATTGCCAAACTGAAAACAAAAGAATACACCGTAGTGCCGGTTGCCTCCGTATTCCTCAAGCTGCTCGGTGAAATCTATGCATCCTTAACAGCAGCGATAGCCCTGGGTGGAGGAATTCTGATCTGGTTTGCCGGAGGATACGGACTCCAGCTTCTCGAAGAAGTCCCTAAGTTTATCCCTCAGTACGGCGGAGGAACGACATTTTTAGGTGGAGTGATATTTCTTATCGGAGGTCTTATATTTGCCTTTTTTACTTTAATCGCCTTCTATTTTGCTGCTGAATTTTTCATGATTGTCACAGATATCGCACTCAATACTAAAAAGGGATCTTCTTAAATAAACATCAAAACTAAAAATTAAAAGAGATACCCTTCTGCAGTTATTTACGGATTACAAAGAGAAGGAACTTACCCTCTCCGAAACTTATAAAGAAAGTAGGGTTGCCTATTTAGATTAAATCAAGAGAAAAATACTTGAGGACTAAGGAACCACAACTGTTTTCTTGCCGATTTTAGGGAGCATGAAAATCACAACATAAAGCGCAGCCACGCCAACCAGAACATACACGATCCTGGAAATGATAGACATGGCTCCAAAGATGGCGGCTACTAAATTGAAGTCAAAAAGCCCCACCAGCAGCCAGTTTAAACCGCCAATGACGATAAGGATCATACAGATCCAATCCACAATATTGAGTTTAGCCATTTGGCCCTCCTGAAAAAATTTAGTTGAATCAAGCTTATTTCCTTCTTATTCTTTAAGTATCAACTGAAAGCAGACATGTCAATAAAAAATTTTTAATTTTTAGTATTGTAACCGAAAAACAATGACCTTATGATAATAACGTCTCAAACTCTCCTATAACAAGGCGGCTGCTCCCTAGTTTTAACCAATGGCTTTTTAAAACATTAATTCTGTTCTTTGACAGGAAATTTTTCAGACCTCCCTGCTTTAAAAATTCTTGTCCATTCTGAAAATGTTCCCTTCCTGCGTTTCTCTCAATAAAATAAGTCAGTATTCTTCCAAATCTGCTTTGCAAATCTATGGGGTTTTCATAATCGATGATGATCAGCTTGCCATCTTTGTTTAGCACTCTTTTTACTTCATTCATCATTTCTCTCCGAACAGGTTGTGATTTCTCATGAAGGGCATAGGCAATGATGACTGACCGGAATTGATTTTCTTTAAAAGGAAGCTCAATCCCATCTGCGCAGATAAAGGGTACATAAGGCATCCGGGATCGCGCATATTCCAGAATTTTGGTGTCTATATCAGTGCCGTAAATCATCTTTTTTTGAACGTGGCGGCACTGAGATCCAGTACCGCAGCACAGGTCAAGAGCGGGAAATAAGCATGATCGTTTGATATAAGCCGCGGCATACTGCCTGGTCTTTTTAAGCACGGTTCCTAGAAAGATATCATAAAGCCATCCATGCACATGATGAATTTTGATTTTATTGTGGAGTAAAGACATTGATTCATTATACATCATTTAGATTATGAATAAATTTACATTCGTTTACTTTTTTTTATATAATAATGACGGTCAAGAAATATTCTAACTTTATCTGAACTCATGAAAGCAGTGGTTTTATGTGCAGGCAGGGGCATCAGACTACTCCCCTATACTCAGGAAGTCCCTAAGTGCCTTCTCAAGGTGGGTCCCAAAACCCTTCTGGAATATATTATTGAAAGCTTTACAGCAGCAGGTATTGAGGAAATTTGGCTGGTCACTGGATTTCAAGAAGAAAAAATCAAAACACTTGTAAAGGTGCGGGATTATCCCCATATAAAGACTGTAACGAATCCTTATTATTTAAAAACCAACACAGCTTTTTCTCTCAATCTGGCTCTCAAACACATAGATGATGACTTCATTTTGATCAACGGAGATGTGATTTTTGACCGGAGGATTCTTTTTGATCTTCTCAACTATGGTAAAAAAAACTGTGTGGTGGTCGATAATTCCATCAAACTGGATAAAGAGGAAGTCAAGGTGATTGCCCAAAATGGTTTTATATCCAGAATCGGCAAGGCTCTGGAGCCATCTGAGTGCAAAGGGGAAGCCATTGGCATCAATAAAATCTCCCGCGACACTATCCTTCCTCTGTCAAAAGAATTTGATTTATTGGAACAAAAAGGAGAAAAAAATCATTTTTTTGAGAAAGGATTTGACATTCTGGCCCACAAATCTTGTCCATTTGGAATTCTTCTGACCAATAAACCCTGGACAGAAATCGATACTCAGGAGGATTTTGATTACGCAAAAAAAGAAATCTATACAAAACTTCACCACAAGCAGTGAGTATCTTAAAGCCAGTAAACGATCTGGTCACCCTTTAATCAATCGTTATGTCAAGGTCAATGCCTGGATAAACCGCCCTCTGGCTTGGGCGATTGTGAGAGTGCTAAAACCCACCAAAATCACACCCAATCAGGTCTCTGTGGCCTCGTTCATGATCGGAATAGGAGGCGCTGCCTGTTTTGCAATGGGAAGTCCTACTTGGTTTATAGCAGGCGGGATCCTGACTCAATTGTCTTCTATTGTGGACTGTGCTGATGGTATGCTGGCTCGGGCTAAAGACCAAGGAACAGAGTTTGGTAAATATTTGGATATCTTTTTAGATCGAATCGTAGAGTTTGTGCTATTTGGTGCTATTGGTTTCGGAATGTACAGATATACCGGCCACAGCTTGATTCTTATTCTTGCCCTTTTAGGGTCTGCTGCCTATTTTTTACATGTCTGTCTTTACTATATAACCATTCATTATTATCATAATAAAGTCAGAGGGGATACCAGCGAATCTAGAGCACTTCTCCTTTTTCTTATCTTGATTTTTGCTGTAATAAATCAGCTTGATATTGCGATTGGGTCTTTTTTGGCTGCAACTCTTTTCACAAATCTTTTAATAATCATTGACTTCTTTCGATCATCAAATAAGAAACCGCCCACATAATTATAAAAATTTAGCTATCTTTAACTTTCACCTTAAAAAAATAGGGAAAAGATTTTGTGTCACTGTTTTTTACTGTTTTTATTGATTCAAGAGCTGGTTTATTAGACCTGCAAGTTTTTCTTCAGTATGGTCATCAGAAGGGACCACTGAAAAAATATTCATATTCTTATCCAGAATGACTATGAAAGGCACTGAGGAGAAAGCCCCATAATCATAATAGATATCTTTAGTTCCCCATCCCACTTGAAAAGGCACTTCTTTGGCCTTTTCTTCGGCTTTTTCAGCAGAACCGCTTCTTCTATATTTCCTTCATCTTCTGTCTTTTCCGCTTCTTTCATTTGTTTATAGGCAGCTTCTCCAAT
>JAWLEN010000172.1:0-3575 GCA_041686095.1 Candidatus Aminicenantota bacterium | reverse complement strand
GGCATTGCCCGCTCTTTGGGAGCCAAGGGAATTACCGAGGCTGGAGTCATGATCGGAACTCCGGAGTACATGAGCCCGGAACAGGTAGAGGCCAAAAATGTGGATCAGCGGTCAGATATCTATTCTCTGGGGATTATCCTTTATGAAATGGTGACAGGAAAGGTCCCTTTTGAAGGAGATACGCCTTTTTCCGTGGGGGTGAAGCACAAAAGCGAGATTCCCAAAGATCCCAGAGAACTGAACGCTCAGATCTCAGAAGCCCTCAGCCGATTGATCCTCAAGTGTTTGGAAAAAGACAGGGAAAAGAGATATCAGAGTGCCGGAGAAGTGCACTCGGAACTGGAAAAAATCGAGGGAGGCATTCCCACCACAGAGAGAACAGCGCCTCACAGAAAGCCTCTTACATCCAGGGAGATCACTGTCCAATTCAGTGTCAAAAAACTCTTGATCCCGGCACTGGTTGTGGTGGCGCTTATCATTGGGGCTGTGGTTTTGTGGCTGGTTCTTCCCAGAAAGGGAGTGGTTCCTTCATCCGCATCAGGGAAACCGTCTGTGGCGGTGATGTACTTTAAAAACAACACCGGCAATGAGGCCTATAATATCTGGAGAAGCGCTCTTTCGGACTCCATCATCACCGACTTATCCCAATCCAAGTATGTCCAAGTGCTGAGTGGAGACAGGTTGTACAGCATTTTAAGAAAACATGATCTTCTTGAGACAAGGAGCTATGCATCAGAGGATCTAGAGAAAGTCGCCACAGAGGGAGGAGTGAATCACATTTTACAAGGAAATCTATCCAAAGCCGGTGATATTTTTCGGATCGAGTACACCCTCCAAGACATGAGCACAGGCAATATCATAGGCTCAGACCGGGTGGAGGGAAAAGGGGAGCAGGCTGTGTTTTCCATGGTGGACGAGCTCACAAGAATAATCAAATCTGACCTTGAACTTTCCGAAGAAGAGATATCTACGGACATTGACAGAGAAATCGAAAAAATTACCACCAGCTCTCCTCAAGCCTTTAAATATTATGTCCAGGGAAGAGAATTCCATCTTGAGGGAGAATACCGCAAAGGCATCCAATTCATGGAAAAAGCTCTGGAACTGGACCCTGAATTTGCCATGGCTTACCGAAGCATGGCTATGGCCTACAACAACTTGGTGTTGTTTTCAGAGAAGACCAAGTATCTCCAGAAGGCTTTTGAACTCAAAGACCGACTGTCCGATAGAGAGCGTTATCTCATTGAGGCAGAATTTTACAGATACTCGGAAACAACCCATGACAAAGCTATTGAAGCTTATACCAAGCATCTTGATCTTTACCCGGAAGATACCATCGCCCTCTCAAATTTGGGGATTCTCTACATTAACATAGAAAATTGGGATGAAGCCATAAATTGTTACTCTTCCCAGATTCAGGCTAAAGATAAATCTATTTTCCCGTATATAAATATCGCAGAGGCCTACAGAGCCAAAGGTCAATATGAGACAGTCCGGAAAGTTCTTGGGAGCTACATTCAGGACATTCATGACAGTGATAATATCCGGGAAGAGTTAGCGATGAACTATTTTCATCAAGGAGATTATGACCTTGCCCTGGCAGAAGCGGATAAAGCCTTATCCCTTAATCCAGACAATATTATGGCTCGCATCATTAAAGGCAATATTTTCCTCTGCAAAGAAGATTTCGATAAAGCCGAGGAGGAATATTTCAATGTTCTTGAGAAAAAGGAACTGGGATATCATCTGTACACCAGAATTGTGCTGGGCACATCTAACATCCTGCAGGGAAAATTCGAAAACGGAAGAAAGCACTACCAACAAGGGCTTGAGCTGGCGGAGAAGCTCGGAGATAACTGGTGGAGAGTTTGTTTTCACATCTGGAGGGCCTACAGCTATCTTAAATCCGGGCAGCCTGAGGACGCTTTAAAGGACTGTGAGGCAGCGTGGAAAATCGCTCCAGATTCAGATGATTCTTTGAAATGGCAGAGGCGGGCGCTTTATTACAAGGGGAGGGCGTTTCTGGCCATGGATTCGTTCGAAGACGCACAGAAGGCCGCTGACAGCATCAGGGAATTAGTGGAAAAAGGCACCAATAAAAAAGACATAAGATACACTCATCATCTCCTGGGCCTCATCGAACTTAAGAAAAAAAATTATCCCCGAGCCATAGACTATTTCACCCAAGCCATCACTTTGCTGCCTTATGAGCATGCGATGACTCCGTTTACAATGGATCAGGCTAATTTTGCCGAGCATCTGGCTTTGGCTTATTATGAATCCGGGGATATGGAAAGGGCCCGGGAGGAGTACGAAAAGATACTGACTATTAACATAGGAAAGCTCTATACAGGGGACATCTATGCGCGAAGTCTGTACTGGCTGGGAAGAATATATGAGGATCTGGGGCAGACGGATAAAGCTGCGGAGTATTATGAAAAATTCCTCGACCTCTGGAAAGATGCGGATCCGAGTTTTAGCGAGGTTGAGGACGCCCGAAAGAGACTTCAATAAATTGGGTCCGGTTTATTCATTTACCTTATTTTCAAAAGACACAATAATATATTCAAAAGGACAGAAACGTGGCTGATAAAAAGAAAAGGGATTTTTTGTTCAGTACAAAAGAGAAAAGACGGAGAGAGAGAATGATTGAAAAAATGGGGACACAGTAAGACGGTACTGTATTTAGGAGAAGATTTTTTTGCACACAGATTCGTAGATGGAAATATCAAGACTGCAGGAGCGGAGCATTTCCCTGTCTTTAATAATCTCATAGGAAGGACCCATGGTCACGATCTGTCCCTCTTTTAATACGGCGATCCGATCACAGCAGGCTGCAACCGGAATGATCTCTTGGGACACAATGACCACTGTGGCTGGCAGGTCTTTGATGATACGGAGAAGCTGCCCCACCATGGACGGATCCAGATTGGAAAAGGGCTCATCAAAAGCCACAATCTCGGGTCTCATGGCCAACACTGTGGCTAAGGCAACTCTTTTCCGCTCTCCAAAAGATAAGTGATGGGAGGCTTTTTTCTCGTATCCCTGAAGCCGCATCTCTTTTAAGGTTTCCTTGACCCGGCGCTTGACTTCATCCGGCATCAATCCCATATTGAGCGGACCAAAAGCAATGTCCTCTTCCACTGTGGGATTGAACAGCTGGTCATCCGGATTTTGAAACACCATGCCCACTCTAGCACGGATCTCCGGCACTGTGTCTTTCTTGACTTCCCTATCCCCTATTTTCACTGTCCCTTTCCCCTGAAGAATGCCGTTGAGGTGAAGAAGCAGGGTAGATTTTCCTGCACCTGAAGGCCCTATGATACCGAACCGTTCACGGTTTTTGATTTGAAGAGACACACCCTGGAGAACCGGGTGGTCTTTTTCATAGGAAAACCAGAGATCTTTTAAATCAATGGCGCCGCGCTGTTCTTTCATAATCCAAACCTCACGCCTGCGTAAACCGTTAAAAAAACCACTGAAAACAGCCCGTCCTGTAAGCGCAGCCTAAGCCCATTATAATCTGGGAATTCTCCTTTGAATCCCCGGGAAAGCATGGCGTTATAAACATCCTG
>JAWLEN010000171.1:0-3596 GCA_041686095.1 Candidatus Aminicenantota bacterium | reverse complement strand
TGGGAAATATTGTGTCGCATAAGGGTTATTATGTCAACTTTTATTTATCACTTCTATTTTACGCTTTTTCTTTCAATTTCTCCAGCATCATCTCAAGAACCTTTATGATCTCTTCTTTCCTGACTCTTTGTTTTTTGAATTCTATTCTCACCCGACAATCTCTTTTTCCTTCTGGTTCATAATTATATATATATTTTTTTACTTTATGCCTTTTTGTTCCCTTAATATCTCTAGATAATTTTCTTGTATCTTCTCTTTTTAACTCTCTTTCTTTAATGGCATTTATGAGTCTTTCCATATCATCTTCATTTCTTTGTTTTGATATTTCTACTAAAGTTGATCTGCTTTTTATCCTATACTCATCACATAAATTTCTTATTTTATCTGGAATTCGGCTTATACTGATTATTTCAGTGACTGTAGATCTGGCCTTTCCTAATTTTTTTGATATCTGTTCATGATTGTATCCATAATTTTCTGATAAATACTTCAATCCATCGGCTTCTTCAAAAACATCTAAATCCACTCTTTGTAAATTTTCTATAAGTGATATTTCCATGGCTTCCATATCATTCACATTCATGACAATGCAAGGCACGGTTTCTAATCCTAATTTTCTTGAGGCCATGTATCTCCTCTCTCCGGCAATGATTTCATAGTTTCCGCCCTTAGGTCTCACTAAAATCGGCTCTAAAACGCCTCTTTCTTTGATTGAATTGACCAAATCATCCATTTCTCCCAATTCATTTCTTGCCTGATGAGGATTTGGAGATATACTTCCTACTTTTAAGTATCTGATATTAATTTCTTTAGCTCGGCTTGAGATCAGATCCACAAAATGATCATCGTGTCTCATTTTTATTGAATCAGGGAGTCCTGTTTTCCTATTTCTTTTTGGCACGGTTCATAATCTCCTTTGCTATTTTTTTATATTGAATCGAACCAACAGACTTAGGAGCGAATGTAAATATTGATTCTTTATAGGCTGGACTTTCCTCTAACTTCACGCTTTTTGATATCACATTCTTAAAAACTTTATCACCAAACACACTTTTTATTCTTTTTTCTACATCTTTTGAAATATTTGTTCTTTTATCATGAAGTGTGATCAACACCCCTAATATTTCAATGTTTTTGTTGGCCACTCTTTTGACTTTATCTATCGTCTCCAACAAATCATCCGTTCCCTCTAAGCATAAATAAGATGACTGTATGGGAATGATCACTTTTTCAGCAGCAACCAGCGCATTCAATGTGATCAATCCCAATGTTGGAGGTGTGTCAATGATTATGAATTCGTATTTATCTTTTACAGTATCCAGAACATCCCTTAATCGATAATGGGCATCAATATCCCCTATTAATGACGGTTCTAACTTAGCCATAGAAATTCTTGATATGGCGATATCCAATCCTGGAACTGTTGATTTTTCAATAATTTCTTCAATACTGATGTGTTCATTTACCATTACATCATACAGAGATTTATTATATTGGGTTATGTCTTTAATAAATGATATGGTGCAGTTTGCCTGAGGGTCTGTGTCCACCAATAAAGTGTTTTTCCCGGAAAAAGCTAGAGCAGCTGATATATTCAATGCAGAAGTGGTCTTCCCTACTCCTCCTTTTTGATTGGCAATAGTTATAATCAATTTGGGTTCCTTTTTCCGTTAAGTTCCTTTATGAAAATATACTATAATCATATCGTTTTCAAGCAATAAAAATATTTAAATGTCGGCATGCCGACATTGTTCTGGCTAATTCACCTGAATCCATGATATCACAGGATTGGAGAAAGGTTAAGTTATTTTAACGTATAATAATTTATGTGATTTAATTACATGTAATTTATTGATTTCAAAGAGTTTAGCCATATTTTATCACCTGTTCTTTTATCCAGGGATAGGTGCGTTCAATCCCTTCTTTGAGTGAATATTTCGACTTCCAGCCAATGGAACGGATCCTGTCTATCTTAAAATACCTGGCCTGCACTCCCACCGGACCCTTAACGTGCTTGATTTTTATGTCTTTGCCTGCCACATCCGCAATGGTTCGCACCAGCTCATCCACGGTCACATATTCCTGGCGTCCGATATTGACCCCATTCTCAAGGTCTGAATGCATGAGCAAAAGGATTCCATCCAGCATATCATCTATGTAAGTATAAGCCCTTAAAGCAGTTCCATCTCCCCAAACCTCGATCTGCCCTCCATCTTTGGCTTCAGCAATCTTCCGGCACAAAGCAGCCGGAGCCTTTTCTCTTCCTCCTCTCCATGTCCCTTCAGGGCCGTAACAGTTCTGAAACCGAGCCAGCCTCACCTTCATTCCAAATCTTCTTCCATAAGCCATGGCCATGCGCTCTGAATAGAGCTTTTCCCATCCGTATTCATTATCAGGCAGAGCCGGATACGCATCCTCTTCAGAAAGCTCCGGTTCATCTTCTTCCTGGTCTCTATAAACACAGGCTGATGAGGAAAAAAAGTAGCGCTTCACTCCAGCTTTGGCGCTGGAATGAATCATGTGGATGTTTATGAGAGCGCTGTTTCTCATGATCTCGCATTCTGCTGACTGAATAAAGCCCATGCCTCCCATATCAGCAGCTAATTGATAGACCTCATCAAAGGGTCTTTGCTTCCGGGACATGACTGCTCTTTCACAATTCTCGGGCTCTCTTAAGTCAAGAATGATGAATTCATCCGCTTCTGTTTCAGAAAATTCAGGCTCTTTAAGATCAACTCCTCTGACCCAATATCCCTTTTTTTTAAGTCTTTTTACCAAATGACTCCCAATAAAACCACCGGCTCCGCACACTAAAGCTTCTTTCATTATTTCCCTTCCTTCCTTGAATTATTCATTTTTTTCTCCGTGATAATCCCGTGCCCTACCTCATAAAGATCGGGAATAGAAACCGGAAGCCTGCCCTTAACCCCTATTTCTCCAAATACAGCCTTAACTGCTGCCCTCTGTGCTGAACCTGCCTTTCTGTAAGCGCAGATAGAGACATCCACATCAGGGAAATGCTTCAAGAAATAAGGGCTTCCAAAAGAGATCACCAGCAAGGGTATTTCATCCTCTGTGAGTTGATTGATAAGCTCTATATGCCTCTCATTCAGCCCCACACTCCCCTTCCCTGAATAAAGCCGCGAGAAAAGAGTGATGATACGGGCATCCGCATCACAGGACTTTTCAACCGCCTCTTCAATGAACTCGTCACCGGTCATGGAATCTGCATAAAATTCCTGGATATCCGTACATCTTTTTTTAACTTCTTCTATAAAAACCTGCCCTGCAAAAAAATCTCCTTTATCACTGCTCAGAGAAAAAACCGCCAGTTTTTTATCTTCACAGGAGAGAGGGACCAAATCATTCTGGTTTTTAACCAGAGTTATGGATTTTTCAAATGCTTTTTGAGCAACCTCAAGGTGTTCTTTTGAAGCCAGTATCCGGGGCAGAGCCTCTATATCCACACTCCTATTTTTATGGAGCCCCAGCCTTGCCTTGGCTCTTAAAATCCTTCTTACAGACTCATCGATCCTTGCCTCACTGATTCCCCCTGACCGAACTTCTTGGGCCAGTGCTTTGATGACTTTTTCTGT
>JAWLEN010000170.1:0-3609 GCA_041686095.1 Candidatus Aminicenantota bacterium | reverse complement strand
TGAACTTTTCTTAATACCAATATATGTTATAATTTAGATAAATCAGTTATAAGTAGAAGGTGAACTATGAGTAAAAAAGATATACTTTTAAAAGAAATCGAACAAGTCCCTGAACCATATCTTGATGAGGTTTTGGACTTTATTAGATTTTTAAAGACAAAAAATATAAAAGAAAAAATGCATATAACAATTGCAAGTGAAACTTCCCTTGCAAAGGATTGGCTAAAGCCGGAAGAAGATGAAGCATGGCAAAATTTGTAAAAGGAGATATCGTAATTATTCCCTTCCCGTTTTCTGACCTTACCCAGAACAAAAGACGCCCTGCACTGATTATCTCTGTTTTAAATGGAGATGATATTGTTCTCTGTCAGATAACCAGCCAGAATGTTAAAGATAATTATGATATCCAAATTGAAGATAAAAATTTTAAAACTGGAGAATTAAGACAGGCAAGTAATATCAGACCAAACCGTATATTTACTGCAGATAGGCATATTATTCTTTATAAAGCTGCCAGCCTATAAGATAAAAAATTCAATGAAGTTCTTGAGAGATTAATTGAAATTATAAAAAACTTACAAACAAAGAATCGTCCCCTGTATCATTTATAATTAAGATAAATTTGTCTGATACAGAGAACCTTTGTTCATGCTCAATAATTAAGTAACTTTTTTGGCATAATTTTACTATACCTTTTAATTTTATTCCTGTAATTTTATTCCTGCCGAAGAACCTTTCCCTAACAGTCTTTTATATGCCATTAAGCTGTCTTATGCCCTGGGAGAGAATTCCTTCCGGTTTTTCTAAAAGCAGATGGTAATGATTGTGCATCACTTTTCATTTCCCAGGGCTGTAACATGATAGAGAACTCCGGGGAATTGGATAGATAATGGCCTGATCATAGAGTTAATATAGCACTTTAAAACTTATAATTCAAGACCCCTTTCTCTGACCCCATTCTTCAATCTTCCAGCTTTCAAATAAGACCACCAGAGTATATCAAAAATTCCTATATAAAATCATTCTGGTAACAATAGCATTTAATCAAAGAAATCGGATTTGGAATTTCAAATTCAATTGTAGAAAATAAATAAAATTTCTTTCTAAGCAACATATAGAGAGGATTGACGCCACATATACGCCTTGTTATGCGACGTGCATCAAATCATGAGATTTTAGAAAGAATATACTGATTTACAGATACACCTTCCTCTGCTGATTTAATAACTATATTCTTATGCACTTCCGCTGGTACACGTAAGGTTAAATTGCCTTTATATTTTTTCATTCCAAACGGTTCTGGGATTTTTTCATTTTCTTCATTCATCCATTCAATCGTATTTTTTACAACTTCTTTAATTTCCTTTAATCCATCTTCAATTGTATCTCCATGAGCCATCAAGGAAGGAAACTCAAGGCATCTGGCAATATGAGTTTTATCCTCTTCAGACCATTCTACTCTATATGTATATTTCTCAATTAATTCATGAGTTTTCATCGTTTACCTCCAATTTCTTCAGTGCTTTTAGTACTAACTTCACTTGGTATAGTTTTGCCATCTTTCCATCTTTTTGTATGTTTATTCTTGGATCCCCTTTCCATGGCGTCTTGAATATATGATGACTGCCTTTAACTCTGGGGGCCCCAAAATATTTCGTACATATTTTGATTAAATCATCAAACTTGACATTTTTGGGATTAGCTAAAATATCTTTTTTCATATATTATATGATAGTGTATGTGATAGCATAAGTCAATGCCTATTTACTTTTATTCCCTAGTTTGCAGTAAGTCACAGGCACATTTTCTGATCTGTTTTGTTGCACTGGTTATTGTCCGCCTGTTGGCACTACGTCTGGGCAATAAATACTCGATCCCTTCTATCGCAGAAAGCTTGAACAAGGCATCTGGAAGCCGTCTCGAAGAAAACTGGTATGTCTTCGACTATGCCGATGAGATCACAAAGGCGATCAACGAAATGCTCGGCGTGGATCTTAACCGCAAGTATCTTAGATTAGGGGAGATAAAAAAAATACTGGGAGCCACAAAAAAATCCTGAATTAGCAACAACTTTTTGTAATATCATAAATCCGCTAGCCCTTACTACATAGGGGCTAGCGGATTTTTTTTAATGCTTTTGCTGCAAAAGTCAGGTTATATGATAGTGTATGTGATAGCATAAGTCAATGCCTATTTACTTTTATTCTATTCTTAACGCTACCTTGCATGTCGCATAACTCCCGCCGATATAAGAAGTTGTGACCGAAGGGAGCCAATTTGAACGATCTAACAACTAGTGGGTTCAGGTCTTGAATTAGTTTTAACTGATAATTCAAGACCTGAACTTCCCATCTGAAAAATCAAGTAATTTTTAAACTTTTTTATGCCACTTTCATAGCTTCTTTCTTTATCTGATAATCCCTGTCTTCAGTCAACATCCGGTAGATGACTTTGATCATCTGTCTGGCCAGACAGCGCAGGGCATGATTATGTTTTTTCCCTTCCGATCTTTTTTTCAGGTAATAATCCCTACACTGGGAATTCACCCGGATACTGCCACCGGCCATCATCATCAAGGTTTGTTTGGCAATCTTGTTGGCCTTATAGACTGCTTTGGTCTTATTGGTTTTCCCGGAAGCGTTATTGACACAGGCAATGCCACAATAGATGGCCAGATTCTTCTCTGAGGGGAAACGGCCGATATCACCGATTTCTCCGGTAAAGCGACTGGCCAGCTTGGTCCCAACTGCGGGCATGGACTTTAAATGCTGGATGGTTTTATCCTGCCCTCCTATTTGATCCAACTTCTGATCGATTTCTTTGATCTCTTTTTGTAATTGCAGGATCCGTTTAGCGTAGGAGGAGATGATGGTCTTGTAAATGGCGGTCATCTCTGGCATATAGGCTAAATCATGTAATCCTGCCAGTAAGCGAGGGGCCTGCTTTTTCCCGATTCCCGGGATCTTTAACAGGGAGTCCAGGGTAATCTTCTGGTATCGGGAGAAATCCGGATATCTGGCCAGGATGGCAATGAGCTTTTGATATTTCAGTTTGCCCAGGGCAAGTAGCTCAGGGCAAACCTCCAGCAGTTTCTTGCCCAGGCGATTGGTCAGCCTCACCTTCTCGTCAATTAGGACCTGCTGATGACGGGAGAGCAGCTTTAGACTTTCGGTGATGACAGAGGGCTTGGTTATTTCGACAAAGACCTTTTCTGTTGGAGTGTTAATGTGCTCTTTCAGGTTTAACATCTTCGAGAGCATCAGGGCATCTCTGTTATCATCTTTGCGTTCTCCGGCGAAGGCCTCCCGGAAGCGCTTGAGCTTGTAATTATCCACATTGTAGAGGGTGAAGCCCGCTAAGAGGAGCAGACGGTCAAGAGGATTACTGTACCCGTTTTTACCCTCTAGCACAAAGGATAATTTTGCCTTTTCTTTTTTCTCGAGGCATGTTAACTCTTTCATGATTTGCTTCATTTCCTTTAGCTTTTGGGGTATCCTCTTCTGGTAGAGAACCTGTTCCTGGTCATCGAGTATAATCATATGATGAAAATCTCCTCCGATATCGATTCCGCCGGATAGTCTTTTCATTTTCTTCCTCCTTGACTTTTGA
>JAWLEN010000169.1:0-3627 GCA_041686095.1 Candidatus Aminicenantota bacterium | reverse complement strand
TATTATTGGGGTCGCACCGCGCCATGTTATTGTTATTAAATGAGTTAGTATAATTTTGACCCCTAAAAAACACCCTTAAATGAGATTATTGGGGGGGGCATTTCTATTTATTTGATGGAATCAGCCGTTTGACCTCCTCGAACCAGTTCTGGACCAGGATCAATTCAGTGATGGGCTGAAGCTTACTTTGATCTTTCTTCACAGCCAAAAATCTGCGGCCGTCTGTAGAAATACCCCAGCTTCGGACCAATCCAAAGTGATATCCTTCCATTTCCATCAGAAAACGTGGTTTGCTCGCAGAAAAGCCTGAATCCGTCTGAATATAGACCTCTTCTCGGCCTGACTCGTCCGTGACGTAGGCGATCCATTTGCTATCAGCTGTTTTATATCAAAAATTTCTAAAATATATCCTAAGCGCTTAGCAACAACATTTTTATTGTGTTTTTTGATATAGTCCTGCAGCTTTTTGTATTTTATTTTTTCCCTCATCAGCCAGATTCCTTTGGCAACTTCGGTTATGCCTCCACAATATTCAGGATGGGTCAAAGCGTCAATGATTGTCTTTTCTCTATCAGATATTCGTACCCTCTCATTCGAAGTCATCCATTCATCTTTGATTCCCCAAATAAGCCTTTCTGTTACGAAAACAAAAACCAGTTTATCTCTCATTTCATAAGGCACAACCTGTCTTTTTGGAGTCGCTACAAAAAGCTTTAACAGTTGTTTATTATAAATAATTCTCATTGCATTAAAGTCCCCCTAAAGTCCCCCTCCCCTACTTCGATGCTGCTGAGGGTTTGATAATGATTAGAATTCATTTCACCGGCCCCAAATACTTGTCCAGCCAAGCCAGAGATTCCTTGATAAGCTGATTTCGAGGGATGACGTGTCCCACATCATAAACAAGATGGCTCTTGTGCTCCTCAGGCGTTCCCAGGAGCTTGAACATTGGGACCTGCGAGGTCTCATAAGGGAAAAGACTGTCGTATCGTCCATTGAGCATGAGAATGGGGATACGAACCCTGGAGACGAAATTAAAGGGGTCGACTTCCGGTTGCTTCTTTTGAAACCTTAATCCCCCAGCATGAAAAATCGCTGTTTTGAACCGTCTTTCTACCGCAACCATCAAGCCACCAAGACGGCCTCCCCAGCTTAAACCAAAATAAGCAAGCTTATCGGAATCGATATCGTTGCGGCTTTCCAAGTAATCAATCGTTCTCCCGAGATCCTTTGCCCATTGGATGACATGTTCTTTATAAAGATTTGATTCATTCGGCATGTCGGTCTCAATATCATCTCCCCTTTCATAAGTGCTCTTATACATTGGAAAAATCACAGCACGTCCACTTTTCACAAAAAAATCATAATGTCGAAATGAAAGAGATTCCAGGGATTCACTGGACCTCCGATTAATAGAACCACCGCCCGGATAATATACAACAGCCTGATAAGGGGGACTTATACGTTTAGGCAGGAAAAGATAGGCAGTGACACGATCATCACCGTATGCAGCATCAAAAAAAACCTTTTGCTTAATAAAGTCCTCAGCATTCTTATCAACAGAATCGATTGTGCTGTTCAATTCTGTTTTATCATATTCGTACATGCCTAAATAGATATTGAAAATTTCATCAGAAACAGGCTCTTCCTTCATAAAATCGCGATAAGGAAGTTTTATAGAAGTTTGTAGAGATTCTAGATTTTCATCTTGTTTCAGATACTTTACACAACGGAATCCATTGTAAGGAGACCGATCAAAAGGTGGCTGTGAGAATGCCCAATTGAACATATATATTGGCTCATCCCATCCCCCGCCCAGAATATATCGTTTATTCTCGCCTTCGTTCCAGCACCATTCCCGAACGTTCCCTGCCATATCATAGGTTCCATAAGAGGTTATGCTTTGATGACTGCCTACGGGAGAAGGACCGGAGCCATTTAAATTGCTGACTGAAACAATATGCCGAATTTGTCGGACATCGGCAACATTGTCCCAATGATAAACTGTCGGAAGACTCTTATCCGCAAATTCCGCGTATGCGGCGGCTTCATACCAGCTAATCCCTGTCACGGGATAATTGTCCTGACCCTCAGGGTAATCACTCATTTCCCAAGTCGCTGGACCTGTCATGCCTGTTTTATCTTTGAATTCATCCATGGCCTCTTTCCAGGATAAATGACTTTCTTGTTTCTTGAATGTGTGTTTCCAGTATTGCTTGTTTTCATAGCCTCCACTCTCAATGAATCTTTTAAATTCTTTATTCGTAACTTCATATTTATCAATGAGATATTCATTGATCTGTTGTGCCTCAAGATGATCGAGACCCACTAAACGAGGAGAAAATTCTCTACCCGGTACCCTGATCATTCCTGGGGGGAGACTGCCTTCTTTATCTAATCTTAAATTTAATTCAACAACAGAATCTGCCCTAGTGCCAATGGCTCCCTCTGCTGTTTCAAATCCTTCCTTTTCAATTTTCCATCGTTTGTATCCTCGTGAGGTTCTCGCCTTATCAATAGGTGATTGCCCTTTATAATCCCAATCACCATTGATTTCATCATAGATATACACATCTGCTCCTGTTGGAGTCGTCTTGAATGAAAAAAAACTCTCTACCTTTGGACGAAGCTTGATCCAACGTGGATCTTTAGGAACGTACTTTCCAGCTTTTTCCATTAAATCAAATGCTTCTGTGTAATTATCATCACCTAAAAGTCTTTGGATCTCAGGAATGGCTTGTTCTTTCGCCCAACGGATTTTGGCCTGGCGGTTGAAAAACATGACTGCAGCAATACAAACCACAGCAATGACTGCAATCGTAGACACCATTATTCGGGGCTTGCGGAGAGTTCGGAATAAGGTATGGATATTGAAGTCGCCGGCTTCCTCTGCCCGCAGGCGTTCCCGGCAGCTCTTCAGATCATTCAATAAATTGTCAACCGTTGAATAGCGGGATTCGGGTTTTTTCTTTAAAGCACGGTCGATGATATGATGCAGTTCAATGGGAACATCAGGTCTTACCGTTTTAAGAGGTTTCGGCTCCTCATGCACGAGAGAATAAAGAATCGATGCTTCATGATCTCCTGTAAACGGCAACTCTCCGCAGAGCATCTCGTAGATGACGACTCCTAACGACCATATATCTGAGCGGTGGTCAACATCTTGACCTCTGGCCTGTTCCGGGGACATATAAGCAACAGTGCCCAGGGTCGTCCCTTCTCTTGTGAGTAAGGCCCCTCCCTTGATTTTTGCCAGCCCAAAATCCATGATCTTAACCTGTCCTGTGTCGGTCACCATGATGTTGGCACTCTTGATATCTCTGTGGATTATTTTTTTTTATGTGCTTCTTTTAAGCCTTCAGCCGCTTGGATAGCGATATCCAGAGCTTCGTTGATTCCCAGCGGATCTTTCTCTATCCTTTTTCTTAGACTCTGACCTTCTATGAATTCCATGGCGATAAATGAATTGCCTTCATCTTCATCGATTTCATGGATAGTGCAGATATTGGGATGGGAAAGAGCTGCGGCAGCTTGAGCCTCGAGAACAAACCGGTCTTTGGCCTCATTGTTACGCATGAGCTCAGAAGGCAGGAACTTGAGAGCAACGTTTCTTTTGAGCTTTATGTC
>JAWLEN010000057.1:0-16009 GCA_041686095.1 Candidatus Aminicenantota bacterium | reverse complement strand
GGCATGGTTCCTCTTTAGAGGAGAGCGAAGCCCGAACCGGGAGAGAGATTCCTCGCTGGGGAATCGAGCGGGTGACGAATCCCTTGCCCTTCCCCTTATTTTTCAAATAAACTTATCACGGTTTTAGAAATGCTTATTGTTAATTTTGAAAATGCTCTCTATTGAGAAAGAAAATTTGGTCAGACTGCTCGCTAAACAGGGGTGATTCAGGCAAGAAAATATTCGTGCAAAAACATTCTTTATTTGATAAGATAACTTAAATCAGGAGGAATCATAAATGAGTGTTATTCAGATAAAAAGGGTTGAGTCCAAGAAAGAAAAAAAATTATTTATTCACTTTCCATGGAAGGTGTATAAAGATGACCCAAATTGGGCTCCCCCTCTTATTTCTGATATAAAGGAGCGGTTAGACAAACAAAAACACCCTTTTTTTGAACACGCAGATTTAGACCTCTTTCTGGCTTATGATGGGAATGAGCTCAAAGGCAGGGTAGCTGCTATTTTAGATGAAAATCACAATGACCGACATCATGAAAAAGTGGTGTTTTTTGGTTTTTATGAAAGCTTCAATGATATCGATATCACCAAAGCTCTGCTGGATAAAGTGTGTGAATGGGGAAAGCAAAGAGGAATGAACATTCTCAGAGGGCCGGTAAACGCGTCGTTGAATGATGAATGTGCTTTTTTATTGGAGGGCTTTGATTCTCCCCCTGCGATCATGATGCCTTATAATCCCCCCTATTATTTGGACCTAATGGAAAAATACGGGATGAAAAAGGCCAAAGACCTGTACGCTTTTCTTATGGAAAGAAATGAAATGGCGGAAAGGAAACTGGAAACTATAGTGAAAAAAGTTGAGAGTCAAACAGAACTGAACTTAAGAAGTGTGGATATAAAAAGAGTGGACGAAGAAGCTGAAAGAATTAAATATATTTATAACCAAGGCTGGGAGAACAACTGGGGTTTCGTACCCTGGACTGAAAAAGAGATGGAGCATATGGCCAAAAAATTAAAGCAGGTCGCAGATCCGGATATTATTGTGCTGGCAGAGGAAAAGGACAAACCTGTTGGTTTTGGATTTGCTCTTCCCAATTACAATGAAGTGCTTAAAGATATGAACGGCCGCTTGTTTCCCTTTGGCTTCATCAAGTTACTTCTAAATCGGAAAAAGATAAAAGGGATCCGGGTTTTGGTATTTGGAATTGTCCCGAAATATCGAATGACTGGATTAAGTTATCTTCTTTATTCAAGACTCTATAAAAATGCCTTGAAAAAAGGATACAAATGGGCTGAGACTTCCTGGCAGCTTGAAGACAATGAAGCGGTGAATAAATTTGTGATGTCCATAGGAGGCCGGGTTTATAAGAAGTATAGAATATACCAGAAAAATATAGGATAATAATTCAGGTGAAAGGAGACTAAAAAATGGGAAAATATAAAAACTTGAAGATTGAGAAAGAAGAAAATATGGGTTGGGTCATCATTAACAGGCCTGATAAATTAAATGCATTGAATCAAGAGACTGTCAATGAACTTCATCAGGCTTTTTTATCTTTTCAGGAAGACAGCGAAGTGAAAGTTGTTTTATTGACAGGTTCTGGAGAAAAAGCATTTGTAGCCGGAGCTGATATAAAAGAGCTTTCTGGACTTGACCTTTCTTCTGGCAAAAAGTATGTCATGGAGGGTCAAAGACTCATGAATCTGATCGAAAATTTTAATAGACCTGTTATAGCTGTGGTTAATGGATATGCTTTAGGAGGGGGAACAGAAATAGCTTTAGCCTGTCATATGAGGATTGCCTCAGTTAACGCAAAGATGGGACAGCCTGAAGTCAAATTAGGACTCATTCCAGGATTTGGAGGCACTCAGAGACTTTCCAGGTTAGTGGGAAAAGGCATGGCCATGGAAATGATCTTATCTGGAAAAACCATTGATGCCCAAGAAGCTTATCGGATCGGTTTGGTTAACCAGGTTGTTGCTCAAGAAGAACTGATCCCTACCTGCAAAAAATTAGCTCAAAAAATGGCTGCCAACGGACCTAAGGCTGTTGAATACAGTATTCAAGCCATAAATAATGGTCTGGAGAAACCCTTAAATGATGGGCTTCTTCTTGAGGCTGAACTGTTCGGAGAAATCTGTGCCACTGAAGACAGCAAAGAAGGAACCAAAGCGTTTTTGGAAAAAAGAAAGCCTGAATTTCAAGGTAAATAAAGGGAGAAGAAAATGGATACATTTCAGGGAAAACTGAAGGCAGAGGGTCTTAAAATAGGGATTGTATTGAGTCGCTATAATCAGTTTATTTCAGAAAGGCTTCTGGAAGGTGCAATGGATGCCCTAGAAAAACTGGGAGCAGATCAGAGTGATATTTCGCTTTATAAGGTGCCCGGAGCTTTTGAAATCCCTGTGATCGCAAAAAAGTTAGCCCTATCAAAAAAAGTGGATGGAATTTTGTGTCTGGGAGCTTTGATCCGGGGGGATACTCCCCATTTTGAGTATTTAAGTGCTGAAGTGACCAAAGGCTTGGCTCAGATTTCTATGGATACAGGGATACCGGTTTCTTTTGGAATTTTGACTGTTGACACCATTGAACAGGGAATAGAAAGAGCAGGTACCAAAGAAGGAAACAAGGGATATGATTCTGCTTTTGCTCTTATTGAAACCCTCAATTTGATCAGTGTGTCTGACTTGGATTGATTATCAATTCCGGCAGCAGAGAATGGGAAGAAGAGAATCCAGGGAGGCCGCTCTCCAAATTCTATTTCAGCTTGAATTTAGTGAAAGAAGTGAAGTTCCGGACCTCAATCAATTCTGGAAAAATAAAAAAAACCAAGATTCTGCATACGCCCAACAGTTGGTTCACGGAGTCATGGCTCATAAGGAAGAAATTGATACCCTGATTCAGTCCCATTCTCAAAACTGGCGTGTCTCCAGGATGCTTCTTATAGATAGAAATATAATGCGTTTGGCTGCTTATGAACTTCTTTTCGAAAAGGACATGGCTGTGGCCATAGTCATTAACGAAGCTGTGGAGCTGGCCAAAAAATTTGGCAGCAGTGAATCAGCAAGATTCATAAACGGTGTTTTGGATGCTTTAAGTAAAAGTCCCAAGGCAAGAAAAAAAGACAGAGGAAATTCAAATGGATAAAAAAAGAGAACAATCATCTGGAAAAGTGGCACAGAAAAAAGTCAGAGAAGAAAAAATGAAAGAGCTGGCTCAAGCTGGGGTGGAGCTTTTTCCTCATAAGATTGACGTGACCCATTCAGTTCATGAAGTGGTGTCAAGTTATTCAGATACTAAAGCTGAAGATTTAGAAAAGGAAAAGAAGAGAGTCAAAGCAGCGGGAAGAATCACCTCCATAAGAGAGATGGGAAGAGCTGTGTTTTTTCACATCAAAGACAGCCGGACAAAGCTTCAGGGTTATGTTCGAAAAGACCGAGTGGGAGAAAAAAAGTTTGACTTATTCTCACTTTTGGACATAGGGGATATGATCGCCATAGAAGGAGCGGTTTTTAAAACCAGGACAGGTGAGCTGACTGTGCTATTGGATTCATTTGATTTTTTGGCAAAGTGTCTTTATCCCTTGCCAGAAAAATGGCATGGGCTGCGTGATGTTGAAATCCGTTATAGGAAGAGATATCTTGATTTGATTGTCAATTCTGAAGAAACAGAGGTTTTTAGACTGAGAAGCCGTATGATCACTAAAATCAGGGAATTTTTCAATGATAAAGGATATATAGAAGTAGAAACCCCTATGATGCAGCCTATACCAGGAGGAGCCCTGGCTAAACCCTTTAAGACATTCCATAATGCCTTAGGAATGGATTTGTACTTAAGAATTGCTCCAGAACTGTATTTAAAAAGGCTTGTGGTCGGAGGCATGGAAAAGGTTTATGAGATCAACAGAAATTTCAGAAATGAGGGAATATCATCTGAGCATAATCCAGAATTCACCATGCTGGAATTTTATGAAGCTTACTGTGATTATAATGACATGATGAACATCACTGAAGAATTAATCCATATGCTGAGTGTGGAGCTTACAGGAAAACAAGAAGTGAGGTATGGAGATCATAAGATTTCATTTAAGAAACCCTGGAAGAGGATCAAATTTATGGATGCTTTATCAAAGTACAGCGGGCTGGCTGCCAGTCGTTTTGATGATAAAAAAGGCATGGTTGAATTCGCGTCTGATATAAGTGGAGAGGAGGCATCAATTTCTTACGGAAAAGCTCTGGATGTTATATTTGATAAATATGTGAAACCCAATTTAATCCAACCTACTTTTGTCATCAATCCCCCAAAAGAGATTTCTCCTCTGGCTAAGGCTTCTAAGGATAATCCAGATGAGGCAGAAAGATTTGAATTGGTCATTGCCGGGATGGAGATCGCTAATGCTTTTAGCGAACTGACAGATCCTAAGGAGCAAAAAAAGAGATTTCTCCAGCAGGCTAAAGAGAGGAAAAAAGGAGATGAAGAGTCTCATGTGGTGGATAATGATTATGTTCAGGCATTGGAATATGGACTTCCTCCAACAGGAGGAGACGGAATCGGAATAGACCGGTTGGTTATGATTTTCACGGACCGACATTCTATAAGGGAGGTCATACTTTTCCCTCTTCTCCGTCCAAAAGGAAAAAAAGAAAAGTCCAATTTATCTAAATAAATTGTCTAAAGGTTTATGAGTATGAAGTTTGAGTGGTTTGTCGCCAAGCGTTATCTTACAGCCAAGAGAAAACAGGCTTTTATATCTGTCATTACTTTGATTTCTGTTCTGGGTATCACCATTGGAGTGATGGCCCTTATTATTGCCATTGCTTTGATAACCGGATTCCAAAAAGATGTTCAGAATAAGATATTAGGAGCCACTTCCCATATCATGATTTCAGATTTATCCGGAAATGGCATATCAGACTACCAGCCTTTTATTGAAGAAATGGAGAAAAATGAGCAAGTGACTGAAGTGATTCCAGTGGCTTATAAAACTGTGCTTATAAGGGGACCTTATAAGAATTCAGGAGTGGTTTTAAGAGGACTTGATTTCAAAAGAGAAGAAACCATATCTTTTTGGAAGGATAGGTTAGATAGAGGAACTGTACCAGACTCTGAGACAGATACAGGAAATATCCTGCTTGGCTGGGACCTTTCCTTTGAAATAGGAGCTGGAGTGGGAGATGTAGTGACTGTGCTTTCCCTGTCAAACAGACTCACACCAACAGGGCTTTTTCCCAACATTAAAAAGCTCCGAGTGACCGGTATATTCCGAACAGGATTGTATGAATACGATGCGTCTACGGCTTTGGTAAACCTAGAGACAGCTCAGAATATAATAGGAATTGATGACCGAATCAATCTGGTCCAGATAAAGATCAAAGACATCTTTAAAGCCCCTGAATTTAAAGAAGAAATAAGAAATATTATGCCCTCAGAGACTTATGCCACCACCTGGATGGAGATGAACGAGTCCCTGTTTTCAGCTCTCAAACTGGAGAAAAAGCTTATGTTTTTCACCATTGCTCTGATTATTCTGGTAGCTGCTTTAAATATAATCGCTACCCTCATTCTCATGGTCATGGAAAAAACAAAGGACATTGGAATTCTTATGGCTATGGGCGCGACTTCCAAGAGCATAAGGAAGATTTTTTTTCTGCAGGGCGCTACCATAGGGACTTTGGGCACACTCATCGGTACGGTTCTTGGCCTGGTGTGGTGCTGGATGGCAAACACGTTTGAATTGATTAAGGTGCCAGTGGATATTTATCAGATTCCTTTTGTTCCTTTTAAAATCAGTATTCTGGATTTATTGATCATTGTTTTTTCAGCTATTCTTATAAGTTTTGTATCAACTCTTTTTCCCTCTCATAGAGCCTCTAAGATCGATCCGGTAGGAGCCTTGAAGTATGAGTGATGTGCTTGAGATTCAAAATTTAAGAAAGGATTATCCGCTTCCCCAGGGGAAGTTATGTGTTTTTAAAGATATAAACTTTTCTTTAAAAAGAAATGAGCTTGTCTCTATCATAGGAGTTTCAGGCGTTGGAAAGTCGACCTTTCTCAATTTGTGTGGAGCTT
Organism: Candidatus Aminicenantota bacterium; assembly: GCA_041686095.1. Classification (GTDB taxonomy): domain Bacteria; phylum Acidobacteriota; class Aminicenantia; order Aminicenantales; family Aminicenantaceae; genus WJMT01. The sequence goes on along the minus strand of JAWLEN010000057.1, from coordinate 9,942 downwards.
TGGACAGGCCTACCAAAGGAAAGATATTGATAGAAGGTGAAGATATCAATAAAAAAGATCAAAAACAGAAAGCAGAGATAAGAAATAAAAAAATAGGGTTTATATTTCAATTTTATCATCTTCTTCCTGAGTTTAATGCTCAGGAAAATGTTAGCTTTCCTCTTCTCATAAAAGGTTATCATCATGAAGAGGCTAATGAGCTGGCTTTGAATAGGCTCAAAGAGGTGTATTTAGAGGACAAAGCTTTGATTCGAGTTTCTCAACTTTCTGGGGGTGAACAGCAGAGAGTGGCTATTGCTAGGGCTTTGATCAATGAACCAGCCCTGCTTCTTGCAGATGAGCCCACTGGGAATATGGATTGGAAAACGGGTGAGAAAATTCTAAAACTCATAAGAGAACTTCATGATAAAAAAGAACTGTCTTCTATCATAGTGACTCATAATGAAAAAGTGGCTCAATTTTGTGACAGAATTTATTTGATGGAAGAGAAAAATCTGAAACTATTTAATCCTACCTAAAGTTCAAATAACTAGGACTATTCATAAAACAATGATGATCGTGAATAATCCAGTTTAAAAAAGGATGATTCAGTATCAGAGGCAAGGATGACGTCTTTATTTTTAGAGGTAAATATGTTATAAGGATAACGAAATGAGAAAATTAATAATAATAATATTCATGATTGCTCTTTTTCCTCTGGTCCTTTTCGGCCAGGAAGTGATTGAAAAGATAGAAATTATAGGTAATGAAACAGTTACAAAAGACACGGTTCTCTATTATTTGACTTTTGATGAGGGTGACTATTTCAGTAATACAGCAATAAGAGATGATTTTAAAGTTTTATGGGCCACAGGATATTTCTCTGATATAAAAGTAGAAGTTGAAGAAGGAGAAAAAGGAAAAGTCATCAAAGTCTATGTGAAAGAAAATCCTGTCATAAAGAAGATCACCTATAAAACAGGGAAGAAAATCAAAGAAAAAGATATTAAGGAGAAATTGCAGGAAGAAAATGTCGACATACAACCCTATTCTTACTACAGGCCGTACAGAGTAAGCCAGGTCGAAAAAGCCATTAAAGACATGATGGAAGAGAAAGGACTCTCTTCAGGAAAAGTGGAAACAGAAGTAAAGGAAAAAGGGTCAAGTGAAGTCGAGATCATTTTTAACATTGATGCGGGTCATAAAATAAAGATCGGTGACGTGGTGTTTAAGGGCAAGCCTAAACTTAAAGAAAGCATTCTTATGAATGCCTTAAAGGAGAACAAGGAACACAGCCTTATTTCATGGGCAACTGGTAAGGATACTTTTAAGCAGGATCAACTGGAATCAGATGTCTCAAACCTGGTTGAAAAGTATAAACAGCACGGCTTTATGGAGGCTCAAATAGGAGAGCCTGTGGTCGAAGAAATAGAAAAAAGATCCATTTTTTTCAAGAAACAATCCATGAAAAAGATCACCATACCTGTGGATGCGGGGTATTTGTACTTTGTGGGAGATGTGAGCATAGAGGGGAATGAATTTTTTAATGCTAAGAATTTAAAGACATTGATTCCTTTAGAGGATGGAGATATATACAGCGTAGAAGACAGAGAAAAAGGAGTGGAAGAAATAAGCAAGCTTTACCAGAATTTTGGATATATGTATATCCGGATCATTCCTGTTGAAAGGCTTGATCCCAAAAATAAAAAAGTGAATGTGACTTACAACGTTATTGAAGGTCCAGTCGCTTATATTGACAGGATAGAGTTTAAAGGAAACACTTACACCAATGACAAAGTCATGCGGCGTGAGATGATTGTGAGAGAGGGGAGCCGGTTTAGCTATGAACTGTTTAAGAACAGCATTCTTAGAATCAACCAATTGGGCCTGGTTGAGATCAAACAAGATCCGGATATCCAGCCTGACCCTCAAGATCCTTCTCAGGTAGACATCGCCATTAATGTAACTGAATTACAAAGAAATAACATTCAGTTTACGGCTGGATACAGCGGATATCAGGGAGCTTTCGTGTCATTGAGCTATTCTACTGTTAATTTTCTAGGAGCGGGAGAAAAATTAGAATTAGTAGCCATGTATGGAAAGAGGATCAAGAATTATTCGTTCGGATTTACAGAGCCGTATATATTTGATCTTCCTATTAACGCTGGTTTCAGCATTCATAATCGAGAAATGATTTATCCAGGATTATTCAACAGAAAAGGGAGAGGAGTCGATCTCCACGTAGGGGGACGAGTAAGGGGATACTGGAGAGCCAGGCTTTCTTATGGATTTGAATATTTAGACATCAGTGAATATGAAGGAGATGAAGATTATTATCCCTATTATAACCCGTATACCTCCTCTCTTTACGGGGGTGGTTATGGGTATAATCCTTACTATTACGGGGGGGGATATGGGTACGGCAAATACAACATAAGCAGTTTCTCTCCCATGATATATCGAAATACAGTGGACAGTCCCTTAACTCCTTCCAGAGGCACCCTCTACATGGCCAGCTGCAAATTAGCAGGAGGTATTTTAGGGGGCGATGTCAGCATGATAAAACCCCGTTTTGAGTGGACATTGTATAAACCCATTATCAAAAACACTTCTCTTGGTTTTCATATTGAGTATCAATTCATCAAAACTACTGGAGATTCAGCGATTCCTTTTTGGGAAAGATTTTATTTAGGTGGAGAGAGATCCATTAGAGGTTATGATATCTACACCATAGGACCCAGAAATGAGGAAGGCTACAATATGGGAGGACAAAAGTCCTTGGTTTTCAATGCAGAGTACATCATTCCTGTAGGCGGGCCTGTTTATGCCATATTTTTCTATGACATAGGAAACGCCTATGCCCCAGACCAAAAGATTGATATCAGTAATATGTATTCTTCTGCGGGGTTAGAAGCAAGGATATTTGTTCCGGCCTTGAGGGTACCTTTTAGATTGATATTTTCATACAACAATCGAATAGCACGCATGGGAGATTCGAACTTTAAATTTCGTTTCGCTATTGGAACGACTTTTTAAAATATATATGCTTTTCTAAATTATAAACAGGAGGATTAACATGTTAACTAGGAGCACAAGTAAAATTCTTTTGCTTTCGCTTGTTCTATTGATTTTGTTCTCTACAGGTTTTGCTCAGGAAAACAAGAATCTAGGAATTGTTGATTCTAACCAGATACTGCAAGATTCTATTGAAGGAAAGAAGGTCCTGGCTCAGCTTAGGGAAAGGGAGTCAACTAATCAAGAAAAACTGGCTAAAAAAGATGAAGAGATCCGAGATTTGCAGAAAAAGATAAACACACAGAGCTTAACTCTAACCCAGGAAGCACAAATGAATCTCAATTCAGACTTGGAAAGGTTAAAAACAGAAAGACAAAGGATGTATGAGGACAGTCAGAGGGAAATGAATGAGATGGCAGCCAGACTTTTTCAGAAGATCCAGAATGAAGTCATGCCTCTTATTGAACAGATCGGAAAAGAAAAAGGATTGGATATCATTTTTGACCTGCAAAGAAGCGGTGCGGTTTATTACAGCCCAACTGTAGACATTACCAATAAAGTGATACAGAGGTACGATGAACAGAAAGCCAAGCAATAAGGATAACTTTATTTATATAAAAGAGATCCAAAAAATACTGCCCCACCGATATCCATTTTTATTAGTAGACCGGGTTTTGAAACTTGAAAAAGGGAAGTCCATTGTTGCGATTAAGAATGTGACTTATAATGAGCCCTTTTTCAATGGGCATTTCCCTGAATACAAGATCATGCCGGGAGTGCTGATTATCGAAGCTTTAGCTCAGGCCGGAGGCATCTTGCTGTTTCATTCTCTCCCTGATCCTGAAGATAAAATCGTGTTATTAAGTAAAATAAAAAGCGCTAAATTCAGAAAACCAGTCATTCCTGGGGACCAGATTGAATTTCATGTTGACTTAGTCAAAGAGAAGAACAGATTTTGCGAGGTTAAAGGCAAAGCTTATGTGGATAAAGAAGTAGCGGTAGAATCCGAGGTGATCGCGTATTGGCTTCATCGAGATGAATTGAATGAACAGTCGTGAAACTTATATTCATCCCAGTGCTGAGGTTCATAAAGATGCCCAACTGGATAAAGGAGTTTCTGTAGGTCCTTTTTCAGTCATAGGAAAGAATGTTTCCATAGGGCCTAATTCCAAAATAGAGGCCCATGTTACCCTAACCGGTCATACTCAGATTGGAGAAGAATGCCATTTTTCTCCATTCACTTCCATAGGAACCGAACCGCAGGATTTTACTTATAAACAGGATCCCACACGGATAGTTATAGGAAAAAGAAACGTATTCAGAGAATTCATGACTGTTAATAGGGGAACAGTCAAGGGAAGAGAAGAGACCAAAATAGGTGATGATAATTATTTCATGGCTTATTCCCATATTGCCCATGATTGTGTGATTGGTGATCATGTTGTTTTTATCAATGGGGCTACTCTAGGAGGTCATTGTTTTATTGATGATTTTGCTCAGGTGGGAGGTTTAAGCGGTTTGCATCCGTTTTGCCGGGTGGGAAAACATGCCTTTATAGGGGGTCAGACTGTGATTACCCAAGATGTCCTCTCCTTCTGCCGGGTAGCTGGAAGCCGCCCCACTCACTTTTATGGGATCAATGCCATTGGTTTGCGCAGAGCCGGATTTTCAACCCAAAGGATACAGACCATAAAAAAAATGTATAAACTGATATTTTATTCGGGTTTAAACACCAGCCAGGCTGTAGATAGGATAAAAAGCGAAATCGAACCCAGCGAAGATAGAAAAGAAATTCTTGATTTCATCAGCTCTTCCAAGCGGGGAATTTTGAAAAAAAGAAGTGAATGAAAAGAAGAAATTAGGAATTATTGCCGGTTCTGGAGAAATTCCTCTATATATATACCAAAGAGCCAAAAAGGAAGGTTACTCTGTCATTGTCGCAGGGATTCAAGGCGAGTTTAATCAAAAACTTAGAGATCTAACTGATCATTTTATCCCCTTTGAGATTAAAGATTTTTTAAACATCATATCTATGTTTAAAGAAAAAGATTTGAGGGAATGTGTGTTTGCAGGAAAAATCAAACACAAAAATATTTATTTAAAGCAAATCTCTGATTCACCCTTGGCTTCTCTTTTAGAAAAAACCAAAACAAGGAGTCCAAATGACATTATAAGGTCTGTTTTTGATTATGTTGAGAGACAGGGAATCAAAGTTATGGATTCTTCCTCGTTTTTGTCCGATCTATTCTGCAAACCAGGTGTTTTAACCAGCAATCGGGTGTCATCTGTTATTAAAGAAGAGATCAAATACGGATGGCCTATAGCTCAAAGAGTGGCTGATCTTGAAATAGGCCAGACCATAGTTATTAAAGATAAGGCCGTTGTTGCTGTAGAGGGTATGGAAGGGACAGATAAGACTATCGCTAGGGGAGGATCTCTGGCTGGGAAAGGTTGTGTGGTGATTAAGGTTGCCAGATCATCCCAAGATATAAGGATTGATCAACCAGCTGTTGGATTGTCCACAGTCAAGAGTCTGGAAAAAGCCGGATGTTCAGCTCTGTGTATCAAAGCCGGAAAAGTGCTTTTTATAGATAAAGCAGAAGCTTTGAAATCGGCAGAACAAAATGGGATCTCTGTTATTGCCAAGAAGTAAAAATCTTCAATCAAAAGGATTTGAATATTTTCCCCAAAGGAATTAAACTATAAAGCTGAAAAATAGAAAATCAGGATATGTCACAAATGGCAAAGAAGAGAGTTGGTATTATTGGAGTCGGTTATCTTGGAACCCAGCATGCCCGGATTCTTTCTTATCTTGAAGAAGCAGATTTCAAAGCGGTTGCTGATTTAGATAAGAACAAAGCTATGGTCATTGGTAACCGTCATCGTGTTCCTTATTACGAAAATTTTAAAGACATGCTTGAATATATTGATGTGGGTATTGTTGCCACCACTACAAATGAGCATTTTTCCATAGCCAAAACTCTGCTCCTTGAGGGCAAGTCGGTTCTGGTGGAAAAGCCTATTACCGAAACAGTTGAACAAGGAGAAGAGCTGATAGACCTTGCCAAAAAAAACGGTTTGATGCTTCAAGTGGGACATTTAGAAAGATTCAATCCCGCTGTTGAGAAACTGAAGGATTTGATCACTGAACCAAAATTTATAGAAGTCCAAAGGCTAGGTTCTTTTTCAGCCCGTTCCCTAGATACCAATGTGGTGTTAGATCTGATGATCCATGATTTAGATATTATTCTTGATTTGATTAACGATACGGTTGAAGTCATAAGGTCTTCGGGTATTCACGTACTGTCTGAGAAATTTGATATCGCTAATGCCAGACTGGAGTTTAAATCAGGTTGTGTGGCTACTCTAACTGCCAGCCGGGTTCATCAAGGTAAAGTCAGAAATTTAAGGATATTTGAATCGACCTCCTATTATTCCATAGATTATATTGACCAGGAAATCAAAGTCTTTCCTTTAAATGGAAGGCAGACTGACATTAAATCTTTAGAGATTAAAAAAGAGGAGCCGCTGAGAAAAGAGCTCATTAATTTTTTCAAATGTGTTGAAGATGGGAAACAGAGAAAAGTGAGCGGAGACGAGGGAGTCCGAGCTCTTAAACTCGCTCACCGGGTGTTGGCAGAAATAGAGACTTAAAACTCAATCCATTTTAAATAGAGAATCTTTCAATCCTGTGTTGTACTTCACTTCTGAAATAGTAGACACCATAAATTCTTCTCCATCTCTATAAGAAATAAGAGAGTGAGCCACCATGGTTCCTTCTACTTCTTTGTAGTCGGAATGCAGGGTTTCAACTAAAACTTCGACCCCTGTCTGGTCAATCGTCATGGCTTTGCTTTTTGTGGTTAAATAAGTCTCTCCGTCAATATAAAGAGTGGCTTCAAATCCGTCTGCGAAGTTTTGTTTAAGGATATGGTGTTCTTTTCCGTCAATCGTTTCAGTGTCTTCATAGGTATAGTAGATCCCATATTTTTCCGGATTAAGAAGAGAGTCGTTTCCAAGAGCATCTCTTTTGAAATCAGTGGCCATTTGTTCAGGCAGTTCTTCATTCTCTCCTGTTTGTGGATTGAACATCCAGGCGGTCTTTCCGTCATAGGCTTGAGTGATAACCATTCCCATTATTTCGATATCTGTGCGCAGTTTGTCCGGCTCTTTTTGATAGAGAGTGAGAGATCCTTCCATCCCCATCTGGGTCAGCTCTACATTTCCCATAATAGTCATGTCTTTGATTTCTTGGATTCGTTTTTCCCCCCCTTGAGCCTCAATCATTTTTGATAAGATTTGAGCTGCTTTTGAGTCAGTTTTGTTTTCTTGGGCTGGTGCGGAAAATAAGGGTAAAGCGGGTAAGCTGATGATAAGAAGAAATACCAATGGTATTAAGAAAAGCTTTTTCATGATTTCCTCCTTTAAATTCTTATTCTAGAATTAAATTTAACTAGTGTAAAGCAAATTGTCCTGAATTATTAATCATTCAGTTGATCTTTCTTGCTTTATAAATACGTAAATGGTGTGGATTAGTTTTAAGAGAGAAATTTGATGGATCTCTCAGAGATAAAATGTTTTTGGAAGTGAAATAAAGCAGCCGATGAGATTTAATGGCTGACTTGGTATTTTTCGAGTTTCTTGTATAGACCAGGGATAGATATATTAAGGATACGGGCTGTTTTTGTTTTGTTGTTGTCCGTGATTTTAAGGAGATAGGAAATGTATTCTTTTTTTAATGTATCTAGCGAAGGCAGTTGACTTGAATTGGAGCTTATGTTTTTAACGATGACTGAGTGGTAAAAAAAGTTTCTTGTTCCACTTGTATTAAAGATAGATTTCTGCCTTTTTTTCATGGTTTTATCTGTTCCTAGCTTCATGAATATGGGCCATATTGCTTGACACCACATAGGATAAGGCTAGGTTGCTGATGACGCCGACAATCCATCCTAAGGTTTTGTTTCTTTTATACAGTTTTTTCATTATAAAATAATTACTTACTGTCAATCCGATTTTCACAGCGGCAAAAGTCATGTCATTTTTCATAAATGGTTTCATGAAAGGATTTCCTTCCTGGAGACCATCGTATTTCAGCGCCTCTCTAGTGGTGAAATAATCAGCTGCATTCAGAGCTACATTGGCTATTAAGGTTGCTTCAAACAGAGATTTTTCAAAAACATGGGTTTTTTTATAGTTTTGTATGGTTTTATATGTTTCTGGATATTTCGTTTCTCTGATCTTAAGCTGGATGGGCTTAAGAGAAAAATCATAAGTTCTATTGTTTTTTGACAGTTCAAAGACAGCCGAAGTATCAAATGAAGGTTTTTCTAAAGGAGTGAGTAGTTGGCTGGTGGTAAAAGTGAATACTGATCCCTGCTTTAAAGCCAAAATTTCACTGTCATTATCCTTCTCAGCTTTTAATGGAATCCAAGATAATAGACCCAGCACAACCAGGAGAGTGAGTGTTTTCTTGATATTTGTTTGTTTTTTCTTTTTCATCGCAGCATCCTTTTTCAAGTATTTGCTTAATTAAAGTGCAAGATGGATGCCACGCTTATTAAAATCGGTAATTCACTTATAATAAAGAAGTTATACGGAATCCCCAAAAAGAAAGATAACCATTAAAGTGTTTAGTTAATGAACACTTTTGCAAGGAATTTCTTGAAAGTTATTTAAAATAAAGGAGTTATGAGGGATGTCAAAAATCTGTTCAGAAACTGAACATTTGAATCGTTTTGTTATGAATGATTGAGATTAATGGGGGATTTCGTATTTTTTTAATTTACTATAAAGAGTGGTTCTGGATATATTTAAGATCTGAGCGGTTTTTTTGATATTATAGTCTGTTTGATTTATTAGATAGGAAATATAATCCTTTTCCAATTCTTCCAAGGAAGAATACTTCTCTTTGTCTATAAGGGATTCACTCTTTTTTAAAATGGAGGTGTCTTGAAGATATTCAGGCAGATCTTCTCTGTCAATAAACTCTTTTTTGGTGACCAAAGCAGCTCTTTCTAAAACATTTTCCAGCTCCCTGACATTTCCTGGCCAGTTGTATTTTGTGAACAGTTTCTGGACCTTCATGGAGATTCCTTTTAAATTTTTATCTACTTTCTTGCTGAGGTTTTCCAAGAAATGCCTGACTAAAAGCGGGATGTCCTCTTTTCTTTCTCTTAGGGGAGGCAGATGGACTTCCACTTTATTGAGCCTGTGGAAAAGGTCCTCCCGGAAAGTGTTGTTTTTAATACAGTCTGATAGGTTATTATTGGTGGCTGCGATTATTTTTACGTCCACTTCTTTAGTTTCATTGGATCCCAATGGCCTGAATTGATGGCTTTCCAGAACTCTAAGCAGTTTTGCCTGGATAGATAGAGGAATTTCTCCGATCTCGTCTAAAAATATGATGCTCTTATGAGCGGCTTCGAACAATCCTAGCTTATTTTTATCAGCCCCAGTGAAAGCCCCTTTTTTATAACCGAACAGTTCTGACTCAAATAAATTTCCGGGTATGGACACACAGTCGCAAATCACAAGCTTTTTATCACTTCTGGTGCTCAGGTTATGGATGGCGTGAGCCACCAGTTCTTTTCCTGTGCCTGTTTCTCCTGTTATCAGAACGCTGGAAAAAAATTTTGAGATCTTTTCAATAAGAGAAAAAATTTCCAACATATAAGGGCTTTTCCCTATGATTCCTTTGAAAGAATATTTTTCTTCCAGTCTTTTCTCAAGAATATAAGTTTCTTTTCTGAGGGTTCTCTTTTTGTTTATGGAGCGGAGGGTTTTTTCTATGATTTCTTGCTTGACTGGTTTCTCAAGAAAATCAGTAGCCCCTTTTTTTATGATCTCCATGACATTTTCTGTGTGTTCAGCTTTTCCAATGAGAATGATATCGATCAATGAATCAAAGTGATGGAGTTTGTTGATGAGTGATAAAGCTTTATTCTGGTA
>JAWLEN010000168.1:0-3655 GCA_041686095.1 Candidatus Aminicenantota bacterium | reverse complement strand
TTCCAGACTGGAACTCCATGGTTATGCCTATCTGTTTAATTTTAAAAAATATCTTCAAACCTTTTCCAAAAAAGTGGATGAAACCATAGAGTCCTTTTTTCCAAAAAAATTGGATGACCAAAAAATGAAGCAGTTTATTGGAAAATCACCTTGGACAGATGATCCAGATGCTTTAACTTCAGTTCTTTCCAAACCAGTCTGGGATTTGATCTCAAGAAAAGGAAGACGATGGAGACCTTTGTTCGGAATTTTAGCCCTGGAATCATTGGGTGTGGATCCTAAACCATATGAACAACTGATCTGCAGCACCATGGAGCTCAACCACACAGGAGCGCTTATCATTGATGATATCGAAGACAAATCCCTTATCCGGAGAGGAGAAAAATGCATCCATCTGAAATACGGTGATGATATATCCATAAATGCGGGATGCACCTTATATTTTCTTCCTTATCTTCTGGTCAAAAACAATCCCCACCTCAATCTATCCCAGAAAAAGCAATTGTATGAGGTTATGAATAAAATAATGATCAAAGCTCATTTTGGTCAGGCCATGGATATTTACTGGTCCAATAATCTAACCATAGATAATTATAAACTCTGGTCACAGGACTCTATACAGGATAAAATTTTGCAAATGTATGCCCATAAAACAGGTGCTGCTGTGGAAGGTGGCAGTGAAGCCGCCTGTGTGATCGCTGAAGCAAACGAGAAAACCTTTCAAAATTATAAATCCATGGCCGTTGCTTTTGGAACAGCTTTTCAGATCATAGATGATGTGCACAATTTTAACAGCTCCCCTGAATGGACCAAACAAACCGGTGAAGACATCTCTTCAGGAAAACTCACCTATGTGATTAATAAAGCCATCCAAAATTCAGATAAAAAAGAGGCTGATGAACTTTTATCTATTCTTTGTTCAAAACAAATGAGAAAAGATCCCAAAAAATTAAAAACAGCTGCTCGTCTTGTCAAAAAATCCAAAGCTCTTTCTCTGTGTAAAAAAGAAGCTGAAAACATGATTGAAAAAGAATGGAGAAATTTTTCAGAAGTCATTCCCATGACCGAAGCAAAAATGCAAATTAAGTTGATGATCACAGGTCTAATAAATTTTAACTATGAAACCTGACGCAAATCCATGACGAATTTAAATGCTTAAAATCATAAAAAAACTCTCTAAAATTATCCCTCACTTCTCTTATAAAAATTATAAAATCATTATTTTGCTTTCAGTCATGATATTGATTTCAGGGACTTATTTGCTTAAGGATTTAGAAATCGAACCTATGCTTCTTGATACCAAAGGTCTGCATGGAAAAGAGTTTAAGTATTTTGTTGATAATTTCAAAAGGTTTGGTGAAAGCACTCCTCTTGTTCTTTTACAGAAACACCCCCAAGTAGAAGAGAGAATAAAAAATAAATTCACAGATGCATTGACTCAGGAACTCAGGTCCATGAAACAGATCCTGTATGTTCAATCAGGTCCCTTTGAACTGTCTGATACGGAAAGACTGATCCAAATGACCCGAGCTGTGATTTTTCAGAATCCAGCCCAGCATCTTCCCCTGATTTCAGAAAAATTCACTGAACAAGGAATAAAAAGAGAAATTGCCCGAACCCGAAAAAAACTTGTGATCACAGACAATCCAGAATTCAGAGAGACGATTGCCGTGGATGTTTTTAATCTCCGCGAATTACTGGAACCTGGGCTCAGAGACTCTATGGCTAATTTTAAAATTTCACCCAACAGTGTGTATTTTGATTCTGAAGACCTTACTTCTCGCCTGATTTTTGCTCAACCTCGAGGTTCAGGGGAAGACACAAAATACTGCAGGGAACTGATTCGGACCATCAATACAAAAATTGAAAAGATAAAATCTTCCCTCAAAGGAAGTCAAGGTATCAACTGTGAATTTGCTGGAAAATACGGACTAACCGCTGAATCATTTTCCTCATTGAATAGAGAGATATTCCTTATCAATCTCATATCCTCCATTCTTATTTTTATTTTACTGGTATTGGTTTTTAGAAACCTCAAAGTGACTTTGATGTGTTTTTTGCCTATATTTTTCTCAGTGTTTGTCTCTCTTTTAGTAGCTCGGTTCTTTTTCAATCCTTTGAAAATGATTTCCATTGGATTTGCCGCCATTGTCCTGGGTCTGAGTGTGGATATTACCTTTCATTTATCCAGCCGGTTTTTTCAATATTTCAAAAAACAAAATTCCCTGGAATCATCCATAAAAAAGACTCTGAATGACTGCGGCCCACCTCTGATTATCGGGATTTTAACCACTGGATGCGGTTTTTTTATATTGAATTTTTCCCGTTATTCAGCTCTCAGACAGCTTGGAGTACTCACTTTCTTCAGTCTCGTTTTAACCTTAATCGTGACTTTACTGATTTTTCCCTCTGTTGTGAGGATGCTTCGACCCAATCCAAAAAGCCAGATCAAATTAACTCAACTAGGAACCATTCCCCGTTTCTTCACTCGTTTTTCCGTAAAAAAAGGCACAACCAGCCGGATCATGGCTGCGGCTTTGATCATGATTGCTTTGGTCCTCTCCTTGAACCTCAAATTTGATATGTCTCTTTTTAAACTGCTCCCTCAAAACCTAAAGTCATTAAATAACGCCAGAGAAGTCTCGGAAAAATTTGGCTCCTCTTTTTTACTAAGCACTCAGATAACTCTTGAAGCCAAGCAGATTTCCTTTGGAATCCAATATCAAAAATACTTGGATAAACAGCTCATGAAATATGTGAAAGACAAAAAAATCACAGGATTTTATTCACCCACTTTATTTTATATTCCTTATGATGAAGTCCAAAACAATCTGGAACAAGTTAAAGATCTGAGTATAAAGATAAAAAAACAACAGAATGTTTTTTTCAATCAATTAGATGCCCACGGATTTAATGTCCTCCCCAGCCACAGGGATTACTATAAATTTTGGGAAGATACTTTCGATGAAAACACCTTGAATTCAAATTCAATCCCGATTTCCCTTGCCCCTTTTCTTAAAAAAGAAGAAAATAAATTCTTCTTAGTCACTTATGTATGGCCCATAAGGGAATTAATGGATCCGGACTTAATTCTCGATGTCTCTGAAGACCTAGAAAACATCCCCTCTCATCAACACATAGAAAAAAAAATCACCGGAACTTATCAGGTGCATCAATCTGTAAACAAAATAATCAAAAAAGACTTTATATCAATCAGTGCTGCGGCAGGAATCATCATTGCCTTACTGCTGCTTTTTTTTCTCAGGAAATTCAAGTTTATGCTGTTATCTCTGCTGCCTCTTCTGGGAGCTGTTCCCCTGACCCTAGCTTTTATCACCCTTGCATCCATAGAGTTTTCACCAGCTCTTATCGGAGTGGTGGCCATCATCATCGGCATTGGTATTGATGATGCTGTTCATCTTATTTACCGCCGAACTCAGCACCTGAAAAAAAGCTTTTCTGACATTCTCAATGAAATTGCACCTGTGCTCACTCTCACCAGCATCTCAACCTCGATTTGTTTTCTGACCCTGATGTTCTCCTCTTCTCCCCTTGTATCCAACACCGGCGCCATCGTGGGATTCGGAGTTCTGGCATGTTGGTTTTTTACCATGTTTCTTCTTCCTTCATTCTTACCTGACCTATTCATAAAAAA
>JAWLEN010000056.1:0-16105 GCA_041686095.1 Candidatus Aminicenantota bacterium | reverse complement strand
GATTCTTCAAAACTGGTCACCATATTTTTTACAAAAACAACTCCCCCCACAATTAGAATGATCCCTATGATGATCACAGCACCGCATCCGATTCCGCATCCCATAAGCCATTTTTTGGTCGAGCTGGTTTTTTGTGATTCCATTTGTCTTCTCCTCAGACTTTAACTTCTCAATCAAACTATCACAGTCCTTTTATCCAGTCAATAAAATGCCTTCTTTGGGTCATTCTGAAAGTTCAATTTTAGAAAGGGAGCCACTTGTCTTTTTTATAAAAATAATTAAAAATAAAAAATCCCAATCCAATACCCAAAATATCAGCGGCTAAATCAAGGATTTCCAGTGTTCTCAGCGGAACAAAAAACTGATGAATTTCATCTAAGACAGCTAAAAGTGTACCAATTGTAAAGACAAAAATAAATTTTTTTTTGGATGAAATACTAAAAGTAAAAAATCCTAGAGAAAGAAGAAATCCCAACACCCCGAATTCAATAAAATGAATCACCTTATCAAAAAAGAAAATCTCAATATTGACTTGATAGCTTTTTGAAGATAAGAAAAAAATCAGGCTATAATAAAATAAAGAAGGAAGGAAGAAAAGCAACTTATAAATTTTATGTCTCATCTTGAAAAATCAATGGTCTTGCTCATGTTAATTTTTAGGTCCCTGCATTGTCAATCCATATTCCATAACTCAATCTTCTTTTTTTTTGACTTGCCATCCTATATTATGATAAAAATTTCTTTTGATTTCATTATTTCATTAAACTTTTTAGTAAAGGAGAGAAAATTGAAATTTAGAAGATTAGGGTCTCATCTGCTTAAACCAATTGTTGAATGAAAAAAATATTCCCAGACTAATCACAGGAGACAAAATTAAATTTGATAAAAATTATGTTTTCTTAGAATAATGGACTTTCCTTTAACTCTTGTTGAATCTATTTTAGCCTTTCTCATCACTACCTGTGGAGCTGCGCTGCAAGGCTCTATTGGATTCGGTCTTGGACTCATAGGAGTGCCTTTATTAGTCATTTTAAATCCTATCTTTGTGCCTGGCCCTGTCTTATTATCAGCACTTTGCCTCACCCTTCTCATCGCCTGTAGAGAACGACACACCATACGAGCAAAGGAAATCAAATGGGCTGTGGCAGGAAGAATTATTGGGGCTATGATTGGTTCTCTTCTTCTAACTGTTGTCCCCAAAAAAAATGTTTCACTACTTTTCGGGTCTATGATACTGCTGGCTGTTATTATCAGCATCTCTGGACTAAAACTCCAATTAAAACCAATAAATCTATTAGGAGCTGGAACAGCATCTGGAATCATGGGCACTACATCAGCTATAGGAGGAGCTCCCATGGCTCTTATCTACCAACACCAAAAAGGTCCTAAGTTGAGAGGGTCGCTTTCCACCATTTTTATATTTGGTACTATCATATCACTGACTTCATTAATCATAATCAACCGTTTTGGATTGAGAGAGTTCTTTTCGACTCTAGCTCTTATACCGGGTACTCTCCTGGGATTTTTATTATCAAAAAAATTAACCAGAATACTGGATAAAGGTTTGATTAGACCGGCTGTGCTTATTGCATCTGCCTTTTCCGCTGTTATCGTTATCATAAAAAATATATTGTAGATACATTACAATTTTATACAAATATTATTCTAAATTTTTTTGTTTTTAACTTGACATTTATTCTTGAAATCTTATATTATAATTGAACTTATTATTAATTGAGAATTATTCTTTTTTATTAAAAGGGAGGTCAATTAAAGGTAAAAATTGCAAATTAATTATTATGTAATTAATTTTTTTGCAACAAAAGTGGCCTCAAATTCGTTATTATAAAGTAAAGATAACAAAGGGGAAGTGTTAGATAAAATGGAAAAAAATATTAACAAAAAAATAGAAATTAGTCCTATTCAGAGTACAGATCCGATTAAACTCTATTTAAAAGAAATGGGAAGTATTTTACTCCTTTCTCAGGATGAAGAAATATCTATTTCCAGAAGAATAGAAAAAGGTGAAAAAATAATTTTTAATGCTCTTGCGAAAACAAACCTCACTTTAGAAAAAATATATGAATTAGAGAGAGATATAAATAGAGATCCTGAGAAAATCAACAGCTTTTTTAACTTCAAATCTGGTGGTTCTTCAGACAAAAATAACCCTATATCATTATCCAAATTAACGAAAACATTTGATGAAATCAGAAATTTACAGCAAGATCTGAATAAAATAATCTCTAGAGAAAAATCGATTTTTTCTTCTGGAAGAACAGTGATCAAAATAAGAAATCTGATCAATAATCTGAATCTAAAAGAAGATATTCAAGAAAATATAATCGATTCTGTGCACAAAAAACTAAAAAATGATTCCTACTCCTCTTCCTCAAAGCAACAAATTGAAAAATCAAAATACTTAAATGAAGAAATCCTCAGAGGAAAAAAGATAAAAGAAGGAGCTATAAATAAACTTGTGGCCGCTAATTTAAGACTTGTCATTTCCATAGCTAAAAAATATCAAGGGCGAGGACTACCCTTGCTTGACCTTATACAAGAGGGAAATCTAGGCCTCATAAGGGCTGTTGAAAAATTTGATTATAGAAAAGGATATAAATTTTCAACTTATGCCACATGGTGGATAAGACAAGCTGTCACCAGAGCTATAGCTGACCAATCTCGCACCATTAGGCTCCCTGTGCATGTGACAGAACAACTTCAGAAAATAAAAAAAGTAACAAAATCTTTTGTTAATGAAAAAGGAAGAGAACCCTCTGACAAAGAATTGGCCAAAAAATTGACAATTCCAGTCGATCGGTTAAAAAATCTACTTGAAAATACCCAGGATTCTGTTTCCATTCAAACTCCGGTGGGAGACAATCAAAACGAAATCAAAGACTTTATCGAAGATCAGGAAATCCCCTCCCCTCCTGACACAGTTATTCATATCAACCTAAAGGAACTTCTGCAGGCTGCCTTTAAAGTTCTCTCTGATAGAGAGACAAAAATTCTGAATCTAAGATTCGGGCTTAATAACGAACGACCTCACACCCTAGAAGAAGTAGGAAAAAAATTCAATGTAACCCGGGAAAGAATAAGACAAATCGAAGCCAAAGCTCTGAGTAAAATCAAATCCGATCCCATGAGTAACAAACTCCGCCCTTTTGCTAACTAGGCTGAACTTTACATAAAAAAACGACTAGGAAATGAGTCGGGCAGGTAGAGTGATAATCGATTTGAACAAATCCAGCACAGCGTAAACTGTTATCCCTACCAAACGGAAAGGAAGCAGCAGCAACCATACCAGCGGATAAAAAATTAAGGCCAGAAGGGCCAGAGGCCAAGAAATTACGAGTAAAATAAACCACAATAAAATTTTCATAACTTTTTTCTTTCAAACATAAATACGAACAATCCAATGAAAAAGTTCATAATTACGGGAGAGAGATTCCTCTATGTTTCTTTTTTTATTTCTAATTCTTGACTCCTAGGAAAGTACAAATGTAAAATTGACTAAAGGAGTTTCGAATGCAAACACAGATTGTCATCACGTTTCTTGTTATGATAGCTGCTTACACTGTTGCTAAATGGAGAAAACTTTCAGTAGAAATAAGCATGTTCTTGGCAGCTGTAGCTGGGGGAATATATGGCGCTTTTAACAGCACTCCGCCATTAAGTCAGTTAGCCAGGCATCTCGTGGAAGGCTCATTCACTTATTTAGATGTTATTCTTATCTTTGTTACAGCCACCATATTCATGACTATTATTTCTGAATCAGGCGGTGTCAATTATGTGGTGAAAAACACCATTAAATATTTCTATAACAAACGTCTCATCGCTCTCTTACTTCTGATGTTCATAACACTTGTTCCAGGAGCACTTACAGGGGCAGGAAGTGTGTCTCTTTTAGTGGTGGGAGCTCCTGTTGCCATGGCTCTTGGCTATTTAGGCATCAAAAAAAGGAGGGTGGCTGCTATTTTATTTATTATAGCGGGTCTGAGTGCCGCAGCTCCCCCTGTCAATATATGGGCTATGATTTTATCTGCTGGAACAGCAATTCCCTATGTTGGATTCGAACTACCTCTTGGAATTCCTGTTCTTCTTTTAGGAACCTTTACCATTTTAGTGTTAGGATGGAAAAAACATGAAAAATCCGACCTCGCATCTGCTTTAAAGCAAATGCCTGAAATTCCAGAAGGGATGAAATGGTGGAAAGTCCTTATCCCCTTTCTGGTTTTTTTTGGTTTGGTGATCGCTCTAAGGATCTGGCCTTTCACTCTCCCCGTAATGGGACTTCCCTTGCTTTTTGTTATCTCGGCAGTTTTTGCTCTTATTTTCAGCCCCAAAAAAATCAATATTCTTCAATTATCCAGAGACACAGTTAAAAAGCTCACTCCCCTGCTCGCCACAATGATTGCTGTGGGTATGCTTCAACAGATCATGACAGCTACTGGGGTCAGAGGGCTTATTTCTTTCACTGTCATCAGTATACCTTTAATCATACTGATCATATCCTTAGCTGTCATCATCCCTGTCTCAGAAGGGGTTTTCACTTACGGAGGGGCTGCCATAATCGGAATTCCTTTAGTGTGGTACTTTGACTCTATCGGACTCCATGCCACTATAGCTATTGCTGGTTTAAGCCTGTTGTGGCCTCTTGGAGATGGTCTGCCTCCCACAGCTCTTATCGGAAGATTGAGTGTCATGGTTTCTGAATATAAAAAGTCATACTGGTCCTTTCTGAAAAGCACCTGGCTCCCCTGGATCGTTATCACTATCACAGGCATATTAATGGTGGTTTTCAGCACTCAACTGGATTTTCTTGTAAAATGGGTTTCATAAGGAGGATAAACAATGACGATCATTATGATCATATATTACTTAATCAGCGCTTACTTACTTGCCATGCTTATATGGAACTTTATCCAGGAAGATAAAAGGGCAGATAAAATGCTTCAATATATTCTTATCATGATTCCTTTGATATTAAGAATTTTACGTGCAAATTAACATATGGAGTTAAAAATGTCGCGTCAACTTATCTATAAATCTTTAATGGTCATCATAATCGGAACCATTACTTTCATTGGGGGGCTTCAGCTTTTTCATCACCGCCATTTTCAAATCCCTATGGTTGCAGGACCTGGTGTAACCCAAGTAAAGAAACTCAGTGATTATGCCCCTGGTTTAAAAGGAACCATGGCTGATACCAACGTTTTTTTTCTGGAAGGCAGTGAGCCAGGTGGCAAAATGATGATCATTGCTAACACTCACTCAAATGAGCCAGCGGCTCTTCTTAGTGCTCTCATATTTTTGGAAAATTCTACAGTAGAGAAAGGAACCCTTATCATTATCCCTCAATTCAATAACAGTGGAGGCAGAAATACACAACCAGGTGATGGATATCCTCTTTATTTTGAAATCAAAACACCATGGGGTTACAAAAAATTCCGCATGGGGAACAGAATTGCTTCTCCATTAGACCAATGGCCTGATCCTGATGTTTACGTCCATTATCCTGACAGACAGATGTTGTCATATCTCGATATAAGGAATACCAATCGCACATGGCCGGGAAGACCCAAAGGAGCCTTAATGGAAAAATTAACCTACGCAGCTATGGAGCTGATACGAGAAGAAGATGTGGATTTAGCCATAGATATACACGGTGCTGAAACCATGTTTCCTGTGACAAACTGTATTGTGGCTCCGGAGAAATCCCTGCGGATTGCTACCATGACCTCTTTAACACTAAAGGCCACAGAAGGTTTTGACAACCATGTGGAACCCTCTCCCGAGGGTTTCAGAGGCCTTTCCCATAGAGAAATAGGAGATTTTTCAGATGCTCTTCCTTTTCTTTTAGAAGCCCCTCTTCCTTTTCTTGACCAACCCACCGGGCCAAAAACAGTTGACCTGCTTTTGGAAGGAAAAGATCCTTTTCTATTGAAATTGTCAAAAAAAGGAAAACTGTTTGTTCCTTATGATGAACAAGGCTGGCCCATGTCTAAGCGGGTGGGACAGCACTGCTCTGCTGTACTCGAAATCGCCAAACAATTTTCAAGAAGGAATTCAGATCAAGCCATAAAAATATCCAATGTCCCCCGCTATGCGGATGTGGTCAAAAACGGAGTGGGATTTTATTACAAGGATCCTTCCAAATCTGATAAAGAAAATGTATTTTATAATTGAGAATTTTTTTTAAAAATTATCAAGATACCTTAAATTCAAAAGGAGAGAAAAAAATGAGAAAAAATAAAATTAAATCAATGGTCTCGTTTTTGTTTTTGTTCGGCCTTCTTTTTATGATGACCGGGGGCTTCAATCATTCTCAAGAACTTCCTAAAGCACAGCTCCCAGTGCTGACTACTTCGGCGGGACAGAGTCCGGATGTAACCACATTGAATATCGTGTGTGAAGAAGCGGGCATCCTGTATGATTACTGCGATGTTCCAGATGTTGATATGATAAGTCAAGGGGTCGGACTGGGAGGCCAAGAATCTCAATCAGGATTTCATGTGGAAATCAACACTGACCTAGAAAAATATCCGGAAGGAACCGATTATCAAACCATTATGTTTGCCATTGGTGCCAGCTTAAAAGGCATGGGCGCTTCAGGACTGACTGTAGATGATGAAGTCAATCGATTGAAAAACATCATAGAATATTGTAAAGAAAATGATATTTTTATTATCGGAATCCATGTGGGCGGGGTATCAAAAAGAGGAGCTCCAGGAAGTGATAATGAAAGGATGATCAGTGCGGTAGCCCCTTATGCTGATTTGCTCATTGTGACTAAAGACAGTAACAAAGACGGCCGTTTTACTGAAATATCAAATAATAATGAAATCCCTCTCAAAGAAATTGAATACGCCTTAAATCTAGTCCCGCTGTTAAAAGATATTTTCGATTAAAAATAGAAGCCGTTTTTTTAGGAATTCTCTAAATTAAATGTTTGAAAAGAAAAATTTTTATGGGTGATTATTTTCAAGCAGGCATCCACCACATCAGAATCATAAAGGCTTCTCTTGTTTTTCTTCAATTCATTGATGGGACTTTCTTTTTCCTGAGCAGATCTGTGCGGTCGACTTGAGGTCAGCGCTTCCACAACATCAGCCACACCGATAATCCTTGCTTCCATCAATATTTTTTTTCCGGATATTCCAGAAGGATACCCCGAGCCGTTCATTCTCTCGTGGTGTTGAAGAACAATATCTGCAACTGGCCAAGGGAAATTTATATTTTTTAATATCTCATAACCCTTCTGGGGGTGATTTTGTACAATCAATCGCTCTGCATCTGTCAGATTATCCGGCTTGCTGAGTATCTCTGCCGGAATACTGATTTTACCAATATCATGAATACTGGCTGCAACCCTCAAGCCTTGAATACTCTGTTGAGAGAGACCCATCTCCTCGGCAATGGAACATGCCAATCGGGTGACTCTCTCCATGTGCCCTGCTGTAAAAGGATCCTTGAGTTCAACGGTATATGCTAACGCTCTCACTGTATCATCCATGACCTCTTTTAATGTCTCATACCTCTCTCTTATGGCTTCCTCTAATCTTTCTTTACCAGTAATATCTCTTATCCCTAATACCTCCAACCTTTCATTTTCATCAAAAAGAGTCTTGGTCAAGATTTCAACGTGAATGACTTCTCCGCTTTTTTTGACTCCCCGGGATTCAATAGGCTGAGATTTAGGTTCCTTCATCAAGTCTTCTATTGCCTTTTTTTCATCTGAATCAAAAAAAACAGATAGATCTTTTCCAATATATTCTGAAGGCTTGTATTCAAAAAGAGTACTTGCTGCGTGGTTGGCATCTATGATTTTTCCATCCTTTAATATAACAATCGCTTCAAAACCAGCTTGAGCCAGCATACAAAACCTATTATTTGCTTTTCTTTTGCTGTCCTCTAAACTCATGCGTCCTAAGACATAACCCAGATTCTTTGAAGTTTCTCTTATTAGATGGAGATCAAACTCAGTCCAGTTACTCTCCTCTGACATCCATTCAATCCCTATAAATCCAGTTAATTTATCTTCATAAAATACAGGAACAGCTAAAAATGAGGAAGTTTCCTCATTTATACAACATTTTCTAAGGGATTCCTGGGTTTTATCCATCTCTGAGATCTTTTTAATCTGAATTGTTTCTTTATCCATGAATCTTTCAATCATCCAGGAAAATTCATCCAAAGGCATATTTTTTCTGTTTCCAATCTGAGGATCTGCTTTTTTATTGTGCCACTCATAGTCACAGCTTAGGGTTTGATCACGCTCATCAAGCAAGTATAATCCGCTTCTGTCAGCACCGAATTTGACTCCTATCTCCAGCAATATCCCTGTAAAAGTGCTCTCAAAATCTTTTATTTCCACTAATTGAGACAAGATTCGAGACATAAACTTTTCAAATTCAAGTCTTTGAGTTAAATTTTTATCGCTCTTCCTCTCTTCAGTAACATCCTCAATGGTTACCACAACCCCATTTATGGACCCATCCTTCTGAAAAAGTGGAGAAAAAGTGTTTTTATAGTAATGTTTATGACCCTTCTCATCTTCATACAAAGAATCAACTGTATTTCTCTTTTGAGAATCAAGACATTCTCTGATTCCTTTTGAAATTCCTGACTTAACAAAAACAGGCACATCCCACACTTCAGTTTTGTCCACTGCCTGAGAAGAATCAATCCTAAGCTTTTTAAGTGCTTTAGAATTTGCAAAATTGATGATACCCTTAAGATTCACAGATAAAATACCTAAAGAAAGCTCTTCTAATAAATTTCTTAAGTGAAATTTCTGGTCTTTTAATATCTGTTCTTCCCGGTTCCTTTCCATCTCTACTTCCTCTATTTCTGATATCTGCTGACGGACCCTATCTAAATCATTTAAAAATCTAGTTTTTTTCTCCTTTTCGTCCATTTTATAACCCTTTTAAATAAAAAATTTTAATATGAAGCACTATAAGTTCCTTGAAATTTGGTTCGGCTCCGCTTATTTCTCATGCTTTTTATAATATCTCATTTTCATTCTGTCAAATGCAATAGCCCTTTAAGATGATTCGGGGGGTGATATTCTATGGTTTACTTTTTTTCGTTAAATAGGTTTAATATATAAGAAATCAGATTTTTTTGTACGGTTTAGGTTAAACAAAAATTAACACAAAATATTTCGGAACCTAACCTGGATTATTCACGAGTCAAGCTTGCTGCAGATGCAAGGCGCAGGGTATGAAGCTGTGGTCCTTCACCGCGAATACCCTGTAACGAAGCAGATGCAGTGAGATCGGCTCGCCTCAATGGTAAAAAAATGGCGATTAAAATAAAAATTACAAACAGAAAAAATCTTCAAAACATTGTTCCTGAAAAAATCTTGTACATAGCTGAAAATAAATTATTAGTGAAAACATCGCCATTTTTTTATGAATAGTTCAGGCTATTATTCTTTGAAGGAAGGTCTCACATGAGAAAACATTTCGCTATGATAACTTTTATGAGTGCGATCTCTCTGCTGTGTTTTTTCTTTATTCATCCAGTATTTGCGGATATAAATACGGTTCCTCTATCAAAATACCTTAGTTACGCTCAAAAATCCGCAGATTGGACTTGGGATCATTACGACCAAAGAATCAAAAAATGGAGAGAAAGTTTTGATCCTGAGAATGTTTTTGGTTATCGGCCTCCCGGAGGACTTTTAGAGATGGCTGTGATCTATGCTTACTTATATAAAACACAAGGAAACCACACCTATGCATCCAGATCAAAAAAAGTGCTGCTGACTTATGATGAGTTCACTCAAGCTTATCCCCGGTGGGCTGTTGAGAAAAGGCCTGACTATGATGATAAACCTCCTTGTCTCCCAGATTTCTTTACAGCCATGCGTTATATAAGGTCCTATGCCCTGCTAAAGGATCTGGATGTCTTATCAATCCCAGAAAAACAAAAAATCGAAGAGAACATTGCCGAAAGCATGAAATACCTCCTTAGGTCTCAAGAATGGGGACCTATGAACCGGGCAGCTTTAAGAGCTGAATCGCTGGCATGGGCTGTTAAAGTTCTTCCTGAACACCCGGATTCAAAAAAATGGGAGATGCAGCGTCATGCTATTGGAGACGACAACTGGGGTAATTGGGAAATCGAAGATGCCACTATTTATAATGCTGTCTGGCTTTACGCAATGTGTGGATATGCTTATGCCCTTGACAAAATGGAAGATTTATTCCAAACACCTGAAATGTATTATTATGCCCATTATTATCTCCATCTTATGTGTCCTGAAGGAATGATTCCGGACTTTGGAGATGCCCACTGGATGAGAAACTGGAACCGATTTCTTGTTTATTTTGAGACGGCTGCCAAACAGTATCAAAACAGTCAGATGAAATGGGCCGCTTCCATCATCGCCCATAAATTCATCGACTTTGAAAATCCTACCAACATCGGATTAGGATACATGCTTTTGGACTGCTATCTTTGGGGCAGCGATGATATAAAGCCTGTGAAGCCCACAGATCTGTCTGGAGAAGTTATGGAAGATGTTGTGGGTAAAAAAATTGTTTTTCGGAACGGATGGGATCCAGATTCAACCTATATGCTGCTGAATTACAGAGACGAAGGATCTGGGGGAACCAATTTCAGAGATTATCTCAGAGATACTATTCCCGTTGAAGAAGAAAAAATGACTCACGGACATTCAGATGAAAACAGCATTGTGCTTTTGATGTCCAAAGGTTCTGTCCTCCTTCATGACGGAGGATACAGAGATTATATGCCCAGTGGTCCTTACGGTGCCTATCGTCAGGATTATTTTCACAACCGCTTGTGCGTCAGGCCTGAAAAAATTTTCTTTGGACAAAAAAAAGGTCAAGACCGATACTCCACAAAAGAAGATGTGGTCAGCCAGCCTATTTTAGATTTTTTAAGAAATGCTGGGTCCTACCGAAAAGTGCGAACTAAAAAAATTGATTTTTTAAGCTTTGATGATTTTGACTACAGCCGCACCAGACTTATAGATGACAAAATGGGATATGAATGGGACCGAATTTGTGTATATATAAAAAAACCTGAATTCTTTGTGGTTTTTGATGTTTTTAAGGCCATACAGAGAGGTTATTTCACGCTTTCAAATCTCTGGCATACCCGAAAGATAGTATCCCAAGGGGAACACTGGTATGATACGGTCTATGACAAGATAGAAAACAGCCATCTTCCAACTGATCAGCACCTTCTCATCCTATTCCCAAAGACTCACTATAGATTAGAGGGAGTGGTGACTCAAAAAAGACACTATCAAGATGAACTCACTATTCATCAAACCACAGCCCAGCATTTTGAACTGACAGATACGGTGGGATTTATCACTGTTCTCATTCCCCACTCTTCTAAAGTCAACCCTGAATCACTCCTAAATAATAAGGTGAGCTTACTCCCGGTCAAACCTCAAAATAACGGAATGGGGATTAAGATAAAACTTGAAAACAGAGAAATTTATGTTGGAGTTAAAAATGATTTAAGAATGGATATATCCAGAGATTGGAGAAGGCCCCGCTACACTTATGATGCGGGAAAAATACAATGGGGGCCTATAGAAACTAATGGAGATTTTGTATTTGCCTCAGAACAGAACAGTAGATTGAACTACACCATAGTCAATTTGACAAAAGCTCTGTATTCGGACCAAGTGCTTATTGAGGTTAAACCCGATAGATCCGGACTTACTTTTGACGGAAGTGGGGACAAACCCGGAAAACTTAAATTGAGATACTGGCGTGATTCTTTTCCCCTTAAAAAACAGTAAAAAACAGTGCCAAGTAAAAAACAGTGCCACAATACTCATTCAACAATTTTTTAATATAAAAAAGGAGGATTTTGGCAGCATGAACAAACTGCAAAAAATCGGTCTTCTTTCCCAGCCCATCATATTTCTCTTTATTGGAATTGTCTTTATTGTTGTTGGATTGATCGCTGACAACAATATTTTAAAGTACATTGGAATGGTCTGGACCCCTTTAGGTGTCATCAATTTGATACTTATATTAATTCTTTTGAAAAAATCGAAGTAAGGGAAAGGGCAAAAGATTCCTCATCCCACTCCATTTGTCCTTGATAAAAACATATCAGAAAAAATTAGAATTTTATATGATTTGCATTAATATTGCGCTTTGGACTCATGATATGATATAGATATATAAATAAGAATTAAATTCATGAAACAATAGGGAGTAAAAAATGAAAAAATTCTATCCTTTATTCTTTATTTTAGGGTTATTTTTCTTGTTCATCCCTCTTTCTAATTTAGAGGGAGTGGATACCCATAACACCCAAATGCTGACTCATCCGGCGATAAGCCAGAAAAATATTGTATTCTCTTACTCCAATGACTTATGGATCTCAGATTTACAAGGCAAAGGGATTCGTCGTCTGACTTCCCATAAAGGAGTGGAATCCTATCCTGTGTTTTCACCTGACGGAGAATGGATTGCCTTTAGCGGAGAGTATGACGGAAACACCGATGTTTATATCATCCCCTCTCAAGGAGGTATCCCGAAGAGACTTACCTGGCATCCTTACCCTGATACAGTCAGAGCTTTCACCCCAGACGGAAAATATGTGGTTTTTATGTCTTCTCGTTTCTCTTTTACTGGCTCCCGTCCTAAACTTTACAAAGTTCCGGTCCAAGGTGGAATTCCTGTCCCTGAAAAAATACCTTATGCTCACAAAGCCTCCTATTCTTCTGACGGTCAAAGGATTGCCTATACGCCTTTTAGAGAGGCTTTTCATCAATGGAAGCATTACAGAGGAGGAACATTCTCCAGAATATGGATCATCACCTTAAAAGACAGCTCCATAGAAAAAATTCCTCAGCCAGAGGGAAGATGCAATGATACAGATCCTATGTGGATCGGATCTAAAATATACTTTAGGTCAGACAGAAATGGAGAATTCAACCTCTTTTGTTTTGATACAGAAACCAAACAAATAAAACAGCTCACTGATTATAATGAATTCCCCATAATTATGGCTTCCTTTGATGAGAACAAGATCCTCTTTGAACAAAAAGCAACCCTCCACTTATTCAATGTCAGGGAAGAGACTATTGAAGACCTTTCCACTGGAGTGGCCACAGACCTTTTGGCATTACGATCCCGATATGAGAAAGGAAGCCGATACATAAGAAACGCGGATATATCTCCCACTGGAGCCAGAGCTGTTTTTGAATTCAGAGGAGAAATCATAACCTTCCCTGCTGAAAAAGGTGATTTTCGAAATCTCACAGAAACTCCGGGTATCAATGAAAGAAGTCCCGTATGGTCACCGGACGGAAAAAAAATTGCTTATTTTTCGGACGAAAACGGAGAATACTCCCTCCATATCCAGGAACCAGGGATCAAAGGTGATAAGAAAAAATATCCTATCAAAGGAGCTGGCTTTTACGATAGGCCTTATTGGTCTCCGGACAGCAAAAAAATTTCTTACACGGATAATTCCTGGAGCCTGTACTGGTTTGATTTAGAAACAGGGAATTCTCATAAAATCGCACAAGAATATCTTTACGGTCCCTCAGGAATGAAAACCATTCATGGAGTCTGGTCCCCTGACTCAAAATGGATCGCCTATACTCTCAACACCAAAGCCTACATTCAAAAAGTATATGTGTATTCCACAGAAGAAGATAAATCTTATCCCATCACCGATGGTTTGAGCGAAGTGAGCGATCCTGTCTTTGATCCTTCCGGAAAATATCTTTACTTTTTTGCCTCCACAGACGCAGGTCCTGTCAAACACTGGTTCGCCATGTCCAGTGCGGACATGAGAATGACTAATGCGATTTATTTAGCGGTACTTCAAAAAGAGGTCCCTTCCCCCCTAGCCAAAGAAAGTGATGAAGAAAAAGGAATAGAAGAGGAAAAACCAGAAAATAAAGAAGAAGGAGAAGAAGAAGAAGAGACAAAATTCCTTATTGACTTTGAAGGACTCAATGAGCGTATTTTAAACTTTCCTGTTCCTGAAGGAAACTACTATTCCCTTCAAACAGGAAGCAGCGGTCAGATTTTTTATCTGGAAGCTCCTCCAAACAGCAGAGGTCCTTATGCCAGAGAAACAAAACTCCATAAATTTGACCTGGATAAACGTAAAGATACCGTCATTCTAACCGGAGTCAATGGATATAAAATATCAGCTGAAAATAAAAAGCTGCTTTATATTTCAGGTCAGGACTTTGGGATCACAGACATTTCCGATAATATTAAACCTGGCCAGGGAAAACTGAACACAGAATCCATAGAAGTACAGATAGATCCTCCTAAAGAGTGGAAACAGATATTTCATGAGGCATGGAGGGTCAACCGGGACTATTTTTATGATCCGAGCATGCACGGAGTGGATTGGGATAAAATGCGTGAAAAATATTCTGTTTTTCTTCCCCACCTATCCTGCCGGCAGGACTTGAACAGAGTGATCCAGTGGATGTGCAGTGAATTAGGAGTGGGGCACCACAGAGTGGGCGGCGGAGATACTCTCACTGAAACAGATAGAGTTCCGGTCGGCCTGTTGGGAGCTGATTATGAGGTCAGAAACAACCGATATCAATTTAAAAAAGTCTACGGCGGTCTTAACTGGAATCCAGAACTTCGTTCCCCCCTCACCCAGCCCGGAGTTAATGTTGTGGAAGGAGA
This sequence comes from Candidatus Aminicenantota bacterium, assembly GCA_041686095.1. Classification (GTDB taxonomy): domain Bacteria; phylum Acidobacteriota; class Aminicenantia; order Aminicenantales; family Aminicenantaceae; genus WJMT01. The sequence goes on along the minus strand of JAWLEN010000056.1, from coordinate 1,430 downwards.
ATATCTTATGGCAGTTAATGGGGAGCCAGTGAAGCCTCCTGAAAACCTGTTCAAATTCTTTGAAAACACGGCAGGTCGATTGACTGAAATCACAGTCAGTTCAGATCCAGAAGGCAAAAATTCAAGGGATGTGAATGTGGTTCCCCTTTCCAGTGAATATTCTTTGAGAAACAGGGATTGGGTGGAAAGCAATATCGACAAAGTCAATAAAGCCACTAATGGAAGAGTCGCTTATGTTTATGTCCCTAACACCAGCACATTAGGACACACTTATTTTAAGAGATATTTCTTTCCCCAATCACACAAGGATGCCATCATAGTGGATGAGAGGTTCAACGGCGGAGGATCGGTCGCTGATTACTACATAGATATTCTCAGACGCCCTTATGTCTGCTACTGGAATATGAGATACGGCGCCGACCTTAAAACTCCCAGCGCTTCCATACAAGGACCTAAAGTCATGCTGATCAATGAATCAGCCGGCTCAGGCGGGGACCTCCTTCCCTGGATGTTCAGAAAATTTAGTCTCGGCAACCTTATAGGAACAAGAACATGGGGAGGGCTGGTTGGAACACTTGGATTTCCTGTGCTCATGGACGGCGGATATGTGACAGCGCCTAATCTAGCTATTTGGACTGAAGATGGATGGATTGTTGAAAATGAAGGTGTTCCTCCTGATATTAAAGTGCAGCAAACCCCATCAAAAGTGCTGACTGGTCAAGATCCTCAGCTTGAAAAAGCCATTGAAGTCGTCCTTGAAGAATTAAAGAAAAATCCTCCAGAAAAACCGGAAAGACCCCCTTATAAAAAGATAAAATAAGTTGACGTAAAATTTATTTGAGACTTTCTTTGCTTTGGAATTCTCGACTGATAGAGAATTCACTGAAATCCATGTCCCATTGCTCTTGGGTCATATAATGGGCAAGATGTTTGCATATCCCAGGACCGAACATAAATCCATGTCCGGACATACCTGAAGCCACATACAGATTGTCTATAGAAGTTTGATCCACTATGGGATTTCCATCCGGGGTCATGGTATAACATCCAGCCCAGTGCCTCAGTATAGAGGCTTTTTCTAATTCAGGCACAAGTCGGACCATTCTTTTGGCCATTTCAATCAAAAAACCGCATGAACTGTCATGCCTAATACCTGGAACATTGGGTTCAGGAGTGTAGCATCCTATGATTTGACCAGTTAAAAGCTGTTGAAAATAACATCCGTCTTTCCTGTAATCCACCAGCATAGGCCCTACAATCTTTGGTATCCTCTCTGTGATAACAGCTTCATGTCTCTCAGGATAAAGGGGCAGATCAAGTCCCAATTTTTTACCAAGATCCCTGGTCCAAGGGCCTGCACTCAAGAGCACTTTGTTTGCTTCAATGACAGTCCCATCTTTCAGGGTCAACAAAAAATTACGGTTTTTTTG